>JBCBTL010000351.1:0-3932 GCA_039818705.1 Cyanobacteria bacterium J06639_1 | reverse complement strand
ATCCAAACCTTGCGATCGCGCTGTGTCGATCTGCTCGCCGACATCGAAGCTCGGATTGATTTTGAAGATGACCTGCCGCCGCTGGATATTCCCGGCGCGATCGCGGCGCTGAAGTCTTTGCGCGCAGAGGTCGATCGCGTGCTCGCCACCGCCGACCGAGGCGAGCTGCTGCATCGCGGGTTGAACGTTGCCATTGTCGGACGACCGAATGCTGGGAAATCGAGTTTGTTGAATGCGTGGAGCGGACGCGATCGCGCGATCGTGACCGACCTGCCCGGCACCACGCGCGATGTGGTCGAGTCTCAGCTCGTCGTCTCCGGCATTCCGGTGCGGGTGTTAGACACAGCGGGCATTCGCGCCACGCAAGACCGCGTGGAATCGATGGGCATTGAGCGATCGCGCCAAGTTGCCCGCGAAGCCGACTTGGTCATTTTGACGATCGATGCCGCTGTCGGCTGGACGGAGACCGAGGCCGAGATTTACGAGAGCGCGGGCGATCGCCCGGTCATTGTGGCGATCAATAAAGTCGATCTCGTCCCAGTCGATGCGGTCGAGATGCCCAAAGCGATAGTCGGCGATCGAGCGATCGCCACCTGCTTTCACCCCGACATCCCCGCCGAGCAGAACGGCATTGCCGAGTTAGAACGCGTCATCACCGACATTGCCATGCGCAGCGACGCAGAGGCTGCCGATCTGGATATTGCCATTAACCAGAGACAAAAAGCGGCTCTCATTCGGGCGCGTACGGCCTTGGAAACCGTGACGGAAACGGCGCGATCGCACTTGCCCTTCGACTTTTGGACGATCGACCTGCGTGAGGCCATCCAAGCCTTGGGGGAAATCACGGGCGAAGATGCCACCGAATCGATTTTGGAGCGCATCTTCAGTCAGTTTTGCATCGGCAAATGAGCGCGTAGGCGGCCCCCAAGCTGCGTCCCCGATAGGATGGCGATGGTTTACGAGCGGGTGAGAAAGGTGATGCGAGAACGACGACTGTGGCTGCTCAAGGGCATCGGCGGATTGGTGACCGTCAGCTTCGGACTGTGCGTTTTTGGCGAAGCCTTGGCTCGCCGCATTGCTGGAGATGGCTGGTTCGGTTGGGGCACGATCGCCTTAATTGTTTTCAACTTCGGCCTGTGTTTGATGTTCGACAGCGCCAATCACCAACGTCGCTGGGAAGCACGAGCCTCGACTCCGCACTCGCCCCACTCTTGAAGTCCCTGCTCGAAAAAACGATCGCCCCCTCCTGTGGAAAGGCGATCGCTACAAACAAGACTTCTGCAAAGCAGTGACAACTGTCGAGAACTGTCGGTCATCCAGCACGCCGACTTAGCGCAGCGTGCGAGAGCTGAAAGCCAAGCCACCGTGATCTCTGTCCGTACCGGCGACGTTGATTTCAGCCAAACGTCGGACGATGGCCGGACGATCGATGCGCTCGCTATCTGCGCCGCCAAACCCATCGCCGGACGCAACCCAGATGCCTACGGGAGCCATCTCTCGGTCGGTAACGAGGCGTTCGCTGTAGGCCAAACCGCCGTGGTCTCTGGCAGTACCGCGCGTGTTGATTTCAGCCAGGCGCTCGACGATCGCGGGGCGAGCTTCTGCCGGAGCCGAGCCGAGGAACGTGGCTGCACCGAGGGCGATCGCAGCAGCAAACAGTCCGGTGTTGATGCGTTGCATGGTTCAGACCTCCAAGTAGGCATGTAGAAACTGGCAGAGCCGACCTACCGAAACGGTGAGAAGTGACGGTTTGGTCTCTATGCATTTAGTAAACAAAACGGGTCTGAGCCGCAGCTAGGCACGAGCTGAGCGGGCAATAAGGACATAGAGAGCGATCGCTCAACGGTTTCTCAGGTGTTTCTCATGAAGCTGAGTTGACATCCTCCCCTCCCTAGAAGGAAGGGGATTCCCAAGAGTCACCTCTCAGGTTTTCTGCTTCTTTCTCTTTCGAGCCTTTCCTAGCTGCCCTTTAACCTCATGGCTATCAGGTCTTACACCCAGTCCACAGACAGAAGCCGCAAGCCCTGCGGCCAAAACGTTCACGGCTGCGTTGATATCTCGGTCGTGGTTTGCTCCACACTCAGGGCACTCCCACTCCCGAATCTGCAACGGCAGCTTTTCGACAACGTGCCCACACCTAGAGCAGCGCTTCGAGCTAGGAAACCAACGGTCGATCTTGACCAGCTCCCGTCCGTACCACTCGCATTTGTAGGTCAGTTGACGCACCAACTCCCCCCAACTGGCATCGCTAATCGCACGCGCCAGCTTCCGGTTTTTCACCATCCCCGCCACGTTCAAGTCCTCGATGGAGATCGCTTGATTCTCGCGTACCAGTCGAGTCGTCAGTTTGTGCAGGAAATCTTGTCGCGCGTTCGAGATCGACTCGTACACCCGAGCCACTTTCAGCCGCGCCTTATCTCGGTTGTTCGAGCCTTTCTGCTTGCGAGCCAGCGCTTTTTGGGCGCGACGCAGCTTGCGGTACTTGGCCTCGAATCCTCTCGGGTTCGCCACTTTCTCCCCCGTGCTGAGAGTCACCAGACTGGTGATGCCCAGGTCGATACCCACAGTGCGAGGGGATTCAGGCAATGGCTCAATATGCTCGTCCACCAACAGCGAAACGTGCCACTTGCCCGAGGGGGAAAGCGTCACCGTCACTGTGGAGGGAGCCACCGAGAGCTGGCGACTCCAGCGAATCGGCAGTGGCTCGGAGCATTTCGCCAGATACAGTTTGCCATCGCGCCATTTGAAGGCCGACTTGGTGAACTCCGCGCTGCCGCCATTGCGCTTTTTTTTGAATCGGGGATAGTTCGCCCGACCGGCAAAGAAGTTCGCGAAGGCTTTTTGCAAGTGGCGCAAGCCCTGTTGCAACGGTACACAGCTTACCTCGTTGAGAAAGTGCAGCTCCTCTTGTCGCTTCCACTCAGTCAGCATGGTCGACGTTTGAGCGTAGCTGATGCGTTCTTGTCGTTCGTACCAACCTTGAGTGCGTGCGGCCAGGGCTTTGTTGTAAACCAGTCGCACGCAGCCCAGAGAGCGCCGCAACAGAGATTCCTGTTCGGCAGTGGGGTAAAAGCGATAGCGGTAAGCCCGTTGCATGGCTCACATTCTAGTGCGTTCCGCGTGAGAGCTGCATGATTGCTGCCTGGCAGTCGCGCTCCTATCCCTCCCCGGCCTGAAGGCGCGGGGTCTCTCGGAGGCTACAGATGAAAAAGCGAGTAGCGAACCAGACCGAAAGCAAAACTGAGGAGATCGTCGATCTCCTCAGCTAGGGTAGGCGAAGCCACGGACATTCTCTTAGCTGTTTAACGGAGCGTAACCAAACGTGACGTTGAACCGGCGGCACCACACCACAGCCGAGTTCAGGTCGCTCAGGTCGGTGCCTGCCGGCACTTCGTAGCGCTGCGAGCCGGATACCCGCTGCAAGCGACCTAGATTAACGAAATCGCTGTCGCGGTAGTTGCGGGGTACGCCTTCTTTGTGCAGCAATACGAACAGGTCGGGGCCGGGATCGCTGCTGAAGGCTTCATCCAATTCCAGGTACGTTTTGCCGTTTTCGGTCACAACGCGCACTGCGCCTTTCGTGGGGTGATCCGCACTGACCCATTCGCCAGATTTGACCACGGTGGAGTTTACCTGAGTGGCCGGAGTGGACTGAGCCAGCGTGCGGCGCTGTCCGAGGGCAAACGCGGCTTCGTTGGCCGTACCGAAAGCGATCGCGGCCATCAGTCCCAAACTCAACACGACATTGCGCTTCATCACTTCAATCTCTGAACGACTTCTGTACACAGCCTAGGCAACAGAACTCGTTTGAATCTGATACGCGCGCCAGAATTCCAGCGGGATTCCTTCAGGTCTTTCTCAAGCTGTTCTCAGGTGATTTCGATCGCCTGAGTTCGATCGCCTGAGCGAGTTAATCGTTGGCGTAGGATTCG
>JBCBTL010000350.1:0-3941 GCA_039818705.1 Cyanobacteria bacterium J06639_1 | reverse complement strand
TCTGCATAATTAATGCGATAAACTTCATCAAAATTGGCTGGGGTGACCGAGGCCGTCAAGAAATTATTCGAATTACGAGTAATTGTCAATTTTTGGCCCGAAAGTGTCACTGGATTCTGAACCTTTGAGGCCGGGTTAAGAATTGCCCCTTCTGAATTCACGAAAACAAACTCTCCCAACCGCTGATTGCGGACGAAGAGTGGTGGAACCGCATTACGACGTTCATCGAACGATCTAGCCAAACCAGTGAGTGGTGGCAGAGCATCCTGTCCAGGAGCTCGTTCGCGCAGCGTCACAACCTGATTTGGCTGCAAATCGATATTCGGGCCATTGACAACTCGTCGATCAGTAATCTGACCGTTTTCATCTTCAATCCCAACCTCGACATCGAAAAAGTCGCCATCTCCATTCAAATCCAAACCCTGATCGACCTGACTCAAGTTTGGAAAAAATGGCAAGTTGGGTGCTCCGCCACAAAGCACAATCACAGGCCTTCTTGCAGAAGAAACCTCATTTTCTTGAAGTTCTTCAAGCGCCTCCTCAAGCCGAGCTGCGAAGTCCGCTGGATCTTCATTCATTTCTGGTTCTATGTCTACCTCAACTCCACGGCTAATGAGTGGATCTCCACCGAACTCAGGCGAAATAACGAAAGGACCTTCAACATCATCAGTATCAGGATCGTCAAATTCTTCGGGGGCATTACCAAAGCCGTCCCTAGGCCCGAAACCGATCACCTCGGTCGTTTCGGTTTGGGCAAGGATAAAGCTACCAGCCTCCAGCGTGATCTGGTCGATCGCCTGCACCGGCACTGGCGGCGGTGGCGGCACCACCGAATCGTCAATGTTGACGATGATGGGGGCGCTCTCCAAATTCAGAGTTTGGCCGCCTGTATCTTGCAATTGCAGCGCAACAACAGCTTGGTCGTTATTGGTGAATTCAGTCAGAGGCAAAGGCACGGTAAAGGAGAAGCCTTCAAAAGTAGTCCGTCCCTGAATATTATTGAGCGCCACCACCTCACTCAGGTCTAATTCCGTGGCTCCGGTGGCTTGTGTCAAGTTCCTGACCGTGACCGTAAAGGGAGCTTGAACGCCATTCGGTACAGTGGCATCCAATGTCAGAACCACGCCATTGATAGCAGGCGTTGATGCCAACGTTCCGGTCAACAAACTTGATTGCACGCTGATGTTGGCAGCAAATGGTGATGTCTCAATCGTCGCTGTTCGATCTTGACTGTCGGTAATAGCAACAGAGATGACAACGCTGTCGCCATCGTTAAAGTTGTCCGTGTCCAAAGGAACCGTGAACGCAAAATCAGAGAACGTCGTCTGGTCTTGGAGATTGTTTAGAGCTTGAACCTGCGAAATATCTACCGGAATCGCTGCCGTACTCTGAGTTACGTTGCGCGCCGTAATCACGAACGGGGGCTGAGTTCCGGCGGGAACATTTGCATTCAGAGTTAGAGTCGCACCATTTTCAACGGCAACAGCGCTTACCGAACCCGAAGGGGGCTGATCGACTTGCCCCGAGGTACTGATGCTGGCGGTAACCACGTCAGCCTGCAAGGTGGAAGTCTGATTGAACGTATCGACAATCGTCAGCTCCAGAATGACCTGATCGCCATCGTTGAAGCTGGCCGGGTCGAGCGGAATCGTGAACAGGAATTCTTCGAAGCTCGTCCGACCGCCGATGCCATTCAACACTCCAACGCCGCTGAGATCGACATTCACGGTGGTTTGCTGCGTCAGGTTCCGAGCTGTAACTGTAAACGGACCGCCAACCTGTCCGGGCACGGAGGCATCAAGCGTCAGTGTCGCGCCATTGGTAACTGCCACTGCCGTCAACGAGCCAGTGGGTGCAGCTACTGGAGCAGGCGTGGGGGTGGCACCAGGATCGGTGGCCGAAGCAGGACTGAACTCACCCCGCAATTCCCCAGAGTTGAGGATAGCGATGGATGGCTGGGTTGATTCGCCTGCCGTCGTATCCAGGACTCCATTCACGGTGGGGCCGCGCAGGGTGAGATCGCCTGCTAGCGAAACATCCCCTGTTGTAGAGTCTTGCAGAATCTCTGTGACGATGAACTCCAACAAAGGAGCCGTGCTGCCATCCGTGCCTTGCGTAATGAAGCGAGATCCGACGCGGATGCGATCGGTTTCCGTCGAGACTAGCGTCAGCCCTTCACCTTCGTCAGACAAATCCACTGAGGCCAGTAGCTGAGCGTCATTGGGGCCGAATGCCTCAATACTTAGAAGCGAGCGACTGAGGTTGAGGGCGATCGCATTGCTAGCTTGGTCGAACTGCACCGACCCCACAATCCCTGTGGCCGAGGCCGTCCCGGGATCGTTATTGCGAACCGGCACGTTGTTGAAGGATGGGTTATTCGAAGTCAGTGCAATATTGACCGAACGTAGGCGAGACGTAGCTGGCAAGCTGATTTCTTCGACGTTCGCCCGAACGCCAGGATTAGAAGGATTGCTAGGGGTATCGGGATTACTCGGATTGACCGCAGTCGAAGACGAGCTATCTCCACCACAGGCAGCCACCAGCAACAGCAAACCCAGCGTCAACCCCGTTGAAAAGCGACGAACGTTCATACAACCTCAACTCCTTCACACCACGAACGAAAACTCAAAGTAACTCGATTCTGTCTAACCGTAATTGCAGCCCAAACATCGCTGAGCTGACTCGTGTAACTACTCGTCAGAATGTGATCTCAACCGTTCCAACACACTGCGCGGGTTCGCTGACCGTAATCGTGTCCCGAACCGAGTCGCCTCCTCCCGGAATGGTGGGAGTGAGTGATGCAATGCCTGTCGCTGCATCAATAGTGCCCGACACGTCTGCCGTGAAGCCATCCGTGCCACTCACGGCACCGCTGACTTCAGTGCTTCCCGTGAAGGGGGGGGGAACTGTGATGTTGATAGTGTACCCCTGCCCCGGATCGGGATCGGCAGGGTCAGTGGTAATCAAACAGTTACCCACTGTGATGCCACCGCCGATTGAAGGTAACTGTGAAACCGGAATACTGCCGAAAGTTGCGGAGAACCTACCCGTATCCAAAATGGCAACAGAGGCCGAGCTGCTTTCTCCAGTGGTTGTATTCAACACGCCATCTAGGGTGGGAGCCTGGAGCGTGACCGTGCCCTCCAAGGTCGCTTCGGTATCGCCAGCGTTACTCAGAATGCGATCGACTCGAAACTGCAGCAGAGGGCTAGCTGTTGGGGAGACGAACAGGCTCCCAACCCGAATCGAGTCCTGCCCCGATTCCACTGATTGCAGCGTAATGCCAGCCGTTTCTCCGCCGAGGTTGACCGCTGCCACCAAACTGGCATCGTTAGGGGCGAATGCATCAATTTGAATAATGGCCTGACCGACTTCCCACGCTAGCGGCCCCGAGCCAAACGGACGAACGACGCTGGAAATATTTGCTGCTGCTGCCCTTCCGCTTCCTTGCTCTCCAGTACGAACTTCAATATTTGAGAACTTTGGATTAACGAAATCGAGCCTCAGATTGGTTGCCCTCAGGGCAAAGCCGTCCTCTAGTAGAAACTGCTGCTTCTCGACCTGACCGACCTGAGGTGGCAGAGGCCCAGGCAATGACGGCGACGAAATATCATCGCCACAGCCGGTTGCGAACAGCAATGAGGCTAGTGCAAATCCCGCAGGATAGGCCACGTAGCGCATAACTAAGATCCCTCACACACAAATGAGCCGCAGCGATCGCTGAACTCTTGAAGTCTCTACTGGACTGAGAACATTTTGGAACTAACACTTAACTCGCGCATATCATACCTCAGTTTGCATTGGGAAGGTAGCCACGTCCCGATCGCACTGCCACCTTGCGTTAAGCTCGTTAACGGCTTTTCGTAGGCGGGAGAGAGCAGTTCGCCATGCACGTACTCATTCCAGCAGCAGGTAGCGGGCGACGCATGGGAGCCGATCGC
>JBCBTL010000349.1:0-3951 GCA_039818705.1 Cyanobacteria bacterium J06639_1 | reverse complement strand
CGAGGGAGTTATTCAGTCATCGAAGCCAAGTGTCCAAAGCTACGTCAATCAGATGAGTGAACGCCATCCTCAGCTTACTAAGGACGAGCTGGCAAAGCGGATCGTTAGCCGCAAATCTCTGAAAAATGGATTGGTTGGAGCTGTCACTGGAGTTGGTGGTCTGATTACGCTTCCTGTGACTGTTCCAGCTAATATCGCTGGAACTTGGAGAGTTCAAATCATTATGGCGATGGCGATCGCCCGTTTATACGAGTGCGAAGTTGACAAAACAGACATTTATCTGATTTTGGCAGGAAACTCCGCAAAAGAAACTTTGAAAAGGCTGGGGGTAGAGGTTGGAAAGCACGTAACCCGAAAAGCTGTCAATCGATATATTACGCGCGAGGTCATGAAGAAGATTTGGGCACTTATGGGGCGAAAAATTATTACGAAAGCTGGCGAGAAATCATTGGTCAGCTTTACAAAGATGATTCTTCTTATTGGCGCGCCCATTGGCTTCGGCTTTGACTGGACAGCAACCCAGGCTGTTGGGCGGACTGCTATTCGGTACTACCGGTAACCCAAACTCTTAACGGCGACATTGGTACTCAGCGTTGTCGCCGACCAGTTGAAGCTTGCTTCTTAACGCACCAACCTGATGCGGCACAGCAGGCGTTAGCTGCGAGCGCGTAGCGGCAAAACATTAAAATAGATAAACGTCTCTACACTCGCACAACGGTTCGACCGTGCTGTCGAGGGGCGATCGCTACAGTTTTGAACAAGGAGCAACCCCTCTACATGTCCATCCTGGCTTCCATCGGTATTCTGGCGCTGCTCATTGTCGTTCACGAACTCGGACACTTCGCCGCTGCGCGACTGCAAGGCATTCACGCCAATCGGTTTTCCATCGGCTTCGGCCCCACCCTCTGGCGCTACCAAGGCTCTGAAACCGAGTACGCCATCCGCGCGCTGCCCTTGGGCGGGTTCGTCGGCTTCCCCGATGAAGACGAAGACTGCCCCTACCCCTCTGACGATCCCGATTTGCTCAAAAATCGACCGATTCTCGATCGCGCTGTGGTCATGTCGGCGGGGGTGTTGGCGAATTTGGTGTTTGCCTATCTAGTCCTAATCGCGATGGTGGGCACTGTGGGCATTCCCGCACCAACCCAGTTCGACATCGGCATCGTCGTACCGGAAGTTGCCATCAACAGTCCTGCGGACGCAGCAGGATTGCAGGCGGGAGATATCATCCTGCGGGCGAACGGTCTCGACTTTTCTCAACAGCCAGTGGAGTCTTCCGCAGACGCTGCGGCGGCTTTGACGGATTTCCAGGATTTGGTAAGAGGAAACGAAGGAGAGGCGATCGCTCTCACGGTGCAACGAGAAGCAGCCGAGTCGGGTGCGAGCCAAAACGTGACGCTCTCCGTAACCCCGCGCCGCGCCGACCCCAACGACGACCCGCGCATCGGCGTAGCGCTCTCGCCCAATCAGACCATTGAGTATCGCGCCCCCAACGGCATTGGCGAAACTCTGGGCGCAGCGGGCACGGCCTACCAGCGCGTCGTCATGCTGAATTTACAAGGGTTTGCCCGACTGATCGGCAACTTCGGCGAAACCGCCAGCCAAGTATCGGGGCCGGTTGGCATTGTAAAAATGGGAGCCGAACTCGCAGACTCCGATTCCAGCAGCCTGTTTAACTTCACAGCGTTGATCAGTATCAACCTCGCCATTCTCAACATCCTGCCGCTGCCCGCCCTCGATGGCGGACATCTGGCGTTTCTGGCGCTAGAAGCAGTACGGGGTAAGCGCGTGCCCAAAATCGTCGAAGAGCGCGTGATGCAAACCGGGTTAGTGCTGATTCTGAGCCTGGGCGTGGTGCTGATTTTGAAAGACACGATCGCGATCGTCGGAGGCGCGGGTTAGGTGGCAGCGCGATCGAAGATCAAACAGCGCGCCCTCGAAATTCTGCTGCGTTTGAAGCGGCACTATCCCAACGCCACCTGCGCGCTGAACTACGAAACGCCGCTGCAACTTTTGGTTGCGGTAATCCTGTCTGCGCAATGTACAGACAAGCGGGTCAACCTGGTAACTCCTGACCTATTCGCCCGCTTTCCCAACGCCCCGGCATTTGCCGCCGCCGATCGCGACGAACTGGAAAGTCTGGTGCGATCGACCGGCTTTTACCGCAACAAAGCCAAGCACATCCAGGGGGCGTGCCAAAAAATTGTGGCGGATTTCAACGGTCGCGTACCGCAAACGATGGGCGAGCTAACGACGCTGCCGGGGGTCGCCCGCAAGACTGCGAATGTCGTTCTGGCCCACGCCTTCAATATCAACGCGGGCGTTACGGTCGATACCCACGTCAAGCGCCTGTCGAAGCGCTTGGGACTGACCCAGCACGAAGACCCAGTGCGCGTCGAAAAAGACCTGATGAAACTCATCCCCCAACCCGACTGGGAAAACTGGTCGATTCGCCTCATCGATCACGGTCGAGCGGTCTGCAACGCTCGCAAACCCCTATGCCAAGACTGCTTCCTGCTCGATCTGTGTCCGACGGGGGAACTGATGTCGGATATGGCGAAACCGGCGAAATCGAAAACGCGATCGCCCCAAGCAGGAAGCGATCGCAAACTGGCACGCTCTTAATCGGACTTCGTCATCCAATCTGATTGAAAACTGAGCCTGACTCAGACATCAGACTTAGCATTGAGCGCGCGGATGCCAGAACTAGCTGGCAGGCAAGAGCACCGCGTCGATAACGTGGATAACCCCATTCGATGCACTGATATCGGGTTGCAGAACTTCAGCATCATTCACTGTGACTTGCTCGCCAGTCGTCACTGCGATCGCGCCACCCTCAACGGTTGCCACGTCCCCATCCACCAAATCGCCAGACTCAACCGCACCGGGCACGACGTGATAGGTCAACACCTGCACCAGTTGGTCTTGATTTTCAGGGAGAAGTAGGTTCTCCAGCGTACCCTCGGGCAGAGACTCGAAGGCTTCATCCGTGGGAGCAAACACCGTAAACGGCCCTTCGCCCTGTAGCGTTTCTACCAGATTGGCAGCTTCTAAGGCTTGAACGAGCGTGCTGAAGGAACCAGCCGCGATCGCGACATCTACTACGGTTCCTTCAGCAGAAGCCTCCGTTTCGGCAGCCGGAGCGAGGTCGCTGCCTGTTTCCAACGACTCCGCAGGTTCGACCGCTGGGGCTTCACTCTCTAACTCTTGGATGGGATCGAGCGGAGCTTCAGGCTCTTGAGCTACATCCAGCGGAGCGCGTTCTTCAGTTTCCAATTCGGGTATGTCACTGGGGGGAGCCTCTCTCTGCCCGGCCAACGTGGGTAGAACGGTTCCGAAGGCGATCGCCACCCCCAACCCAATTGCCGCGATCCGGGCGGGTTTGAAGGTCAATTGTAGAGTGCGACTTGACATGTTTTCCTCCTGAAAACCTCTTAAGTCCAGGCAAGCCTAGCCTTCAAGGTGTGAGGAAAAATTACCGCAAAGGTCTAATTCAAGATGATGATATCGGCATAAACCCTTGCGGGCTCATAGATACCACAATTGCGCGTACTAGAAACAGAGCTTCACGCAAAAGAATCGCCACCCAAAGATCCTGCAGACAGTCACCTCTCAACATATTCGTAAGACGATATACATTTATAAATAAGTGTAAAAATCACCCTGCAGTACAAAAATAGCTCGCTCCGTTCGATCCGAGAGACTATGGCGATGTAGCGAGATTGCCACGGTCGCAGAGAAGGCAATCTCACTACGAGGCTTTGCAACCGCTCGAACGAACGCGGGGGGCGTGCTCAATCGTTATGTTCGGGCTTGAGCAAGGGAAACGCGATCGCGTCTCGGATGCTGGGCAGGTCGCAAATCAACATGCACAGGCGATCGATGCCCATCCCCATCCCGCCGGTGGGGGGCATGCCGACCTCGAGCGCGCGGAGGTAGTCCTCGTCGACG
>JBCBTL010000348.1:0-3957 GCA_039818705.1 Cyanobacteria bacterium J06639_1 | reverse complement strand
ATCCTTTGTCTGCGGTTCAGCAAGGGATTTGGGCGCAAACTCAAGTTTTCCCCGACGACAGCATCGAGCCAGTCGTGTTTTGTGCCGCGATTTCAACCGCCCGTAAGGCGAGTGCATTCAACTTTTCAGCCTTCAATCGCGCGTGGCAAACGGTAAGTTCGCGGCACGCTGCATTCCGCACTGCCATCGTGGTGCGCGACGGGCAGCCCATGCAAGAGATTCGCGATCGCGCTTCAGTGCCCCTGGAAGTCCTGGACGTGTCGGACTATTCGGCTGAGGAGCGCGAGGTTGCTACCCGCGAATTTATCAATCGGCCCTTCGAGCTGGGTCGCGACCCGCTGTGTCGGCTGAATTTATTGCAGTCTGCCACCGACCTCGTCATTACTTGGGTCGGCCATCCCATTGCGTTCGATCGCGAGTCGATCGGTACGATTTGGCGAGAAGTGCAAGAGGTCTACGGGGCGATCGTCGATGGGGAGCGAGACGGAGCCATCCTCTCACCCAGTCTGCCCTACACTGATTTCACCACTTGGCAGGAGCACCTGCTGGCAGAAGGACGCGGTCAGCAACTGGCCAGCTTCTGGCACGACTATTTGGGTGGCGACCTGCCAGCCGTCGACCTACCAACCGACCGACCGCGCGCGCCTCAGCGATCGCGGGCGGGCAGCGTGCGGAGCTGGAAGATCGAGGCCGAGCTGACAGCACGAGTGCGCGATTACGCGGCGAGGGCGGGCACGTCGATGCGAGCCGTGCTGACTGCGATTTTCGTGGTGCAGCTTTATCGCTACACGCGGCAAACCGATATCCCGCTGGGAACGGCGCTCTCGGGACGAACTCAGGAGGAGTTTGCATCTGTTGTTGGCAACGCGAGTACGACTGCAATCGTGCGGGGCGACCTATCGGGCAATCCTACATTTCAGGCTCTATTGAGCCGGATCGACCGGACTCTCGATGAGGTGTGGGCGCATCGGGACTATCCGCTCGAAGTGCTGGCAGCTCAACTTCAGCCCCAGCAGCAGGACGGGCGCGCCTTGCTATCCCAGGTGTGCTTTAGCTGGCTAGGAAACGTGCTGCCACAGGCACTCGATCGCGCTGATGCCCAGCTAACATTCGCCGCTTATCCAGCCCCCAGCTATGCCCGTTCGACAGCGTACGACTGGGACGTCCGGGTGATGCAGATGGGGGATGCACTGCACGTGAATTGGGTATACAGTGCCGAACTCTTCGACACCGAGACCGTCGATCGCGCGGCGACTCATTTTCAGAACTTGCTCGAAAGCGCGCTACAAACGCCAGAAGCAGATATCGATGCGCTCTCGATTTTGAGCGAGGTCGAGCAGCGAGCCCTCATGACGGAATGGACGGCAACGGAGAAAGACTATCCGCGCGATCGCTGCATCCACGACTGGTTCGCCGAGCGCGCCGCCCTGACTCCAGACGCGATCGCCGTGCAGTTCGGCTCCGACTCTCTCACCTATGCCGAGCTGAATCGCCGCGCCAATCAAGTGGCTCGGCACCTGCAAGCGTTGGGCGTTGCGCCTGATGTCTTGGTGGGGATTTGCGTCGAGCGATCGCTAGATATGGCGATCGGCGTGATGGGAATCTTCAAGGCGGGGGGCGCGTACATGCCGCTCGACCCAGCCTACCCGAAAGAGCGTTTAGCCTACATGCTCGAAGACTCTCAAATTCCCGTGTTGGTGACGCAAGCTCCCCTGATCGATAAACTTCCTGAGGTCGAAGCGCAGGTGGTCTGTTTGGATGCGGACTGGGAGGCGATCGCGCGCCACGACGACTCCAATCCCGAGTGCGCCACGCAGCCCGAGCATTTGGCGTATCTCATCTATACGTCTGGATCTACGGGCAAGCCCAAAGGGGTGACGATCGAGCATCGCGCCCTCGCAAACTTCACCCAAGCGGCACTGGAAAGCTACGACATCACCGCTCGCGATCGCGTGCTTCAGTTCGCCTCGTTTAGCTTCGATGCGGCGATCGAGGAAATCTATCCTTGCCTGGTGACGGGTGGCACGCTGGTGATTCGCACTGAAGACATGCTGATGTCGGTGCCGACGTTCCTGGAAAAATGCCGCGAGTACGAGCTGACGCTGCTGGATTTGCCCACTGCATACTGGCACCAACTGACGTTCGAGCTAGCAGCCAATCCCGAACTGGCGCTGCCCGACACCCTCAAATCCGTCATCATCGGCGGTGAGGAAGCCAGCCCCGAGCGGGTGGCGATGTGGCACGAGGTGGTGGGCGATCGCGTCAGACTTTTCAACACCTACGGCCCCACTGAAGCCACGGTCGTCGCCACGGTTTACGACGTGCCCGCGCCGAACCAGACTCAGGACGTCATACCGGCAGACTCCGACACCCGCTGGCAGAGCATTCCCATCGGCAAACCGCTGGGCAACGTGCGCACGTACGTCTTGGATGCGAACCTCAATCCCACGCCCATCGGCGTTCCGGGCGAGCTGTACGTGGGGGGCGCGGGCATCGCGCGCGGCTATCTCAATCGCCCCGATATCACTGCCGAACGATTCATCGACGATCCGTTTGGTGGTGCGAGCGATCGCCTCTACAAAACCGGAGATTTGGTGCGCTATTTGCCCGACGGCAATCTGGAATTTTTGGGTCGGATGGACTCGCAGGTGAAAATTCGCGGGTTCCGGATCGAATTGGGCGAGGTCGAAGCGGCCATCTCAGCTCACCCCGACGTGCGGGATGCGGTGGTCATCGCTCGCGCCGATCGCAATGGAAATAAAGGCTTGGTCGCCTACGTGGTCTCGAATCTGGTGCCCGATCGCTTGCCGTTCCAAAGCGACTGTTTGTTGGAAGCCAACGGCCAGCGCGTTGCGGCACGAACGGAAGACCTGTCGGTGACGGGGGCGAGTTTGACGGGGGTGAAATTAGAACTGTCGGCTAACGATCGCCTGCGCTTGCGGGTGTTGTTGCCGGGCGATCGCGAGGAACGCTGGTTCGACTGCGACGTTGCTTGGGTGCGCCAAGACCGCGTTGGCGTGCGCTTCGTGCTCTCGCCTACAGAGCGAACAGTGATTAATCAGGGCGTCGATCGCCTGCTCGACACGCAGGGCTTTTTGAAAGCATTGCAGCGGACGATCACGCGAAATCTGCGCAACTACTTGAAGCAAACCCTGCCCGACTACATGGTTCCGGCTCGCTTCGTCTTGATGAACACGCTGCCCGTGACCCCGAACGGCAAAGTCAATCGCCGTCAACTGCCCGACCCCGATCGCGCCAGCACGGATACGTCGGCCAGCTTCGACGCGCCCCGCACCCTGACCGAGGAAATTCTAATTCGCCTGTGGTCGGAACTGTTGGGCGTCGAAGTCGAACTGCAAGACAACTTCTTCGAGCTGGGCGGTCACTCGCTCCTCGTGACGCAGCTCATCTTCCGCATCCAAGAGACCTTTGCGGTGGAACTTCCGGCGCGAGCCTTGATGGAGTCTTCGACGGTGGCGGCGCTAGCTGCCGCGATCGACGCTTTGCGACAGAGCGACAGCGAATCGACCGCGATCGCCAGCCAGCCTTCAACCGATTTTGAAGCCGAGGCCAACCTCGCCAACGAGATTCAGCCGGAATACGAAGTCCAACCGGACTCGATTTTCCTGACCGGAGCGACGGGGTTCTTGGGGCTGTACTTACTGCACGAATTGCTAGAGCAAACCTCAGCCATCATCTACTGTCTGGTGCGTGCCAGCGACCCCGAGGCGGGGATGCAGCGCTTGCGCGGCAAGCTAAGCGATCGCGATTTGTGGCAAGCCCCCTACGAACGCCGCATCGTCGCCATTCCCGGCGATCTCTCGCAGCCGCAGTTCGGCCTCACTGACGCGCAGTTCGACGACTTGGCTCGCACCGTCGATGCCATCTATCACAACGGCGCGCTGGTGAACTTCTCCTACCCCTACTCGGCGCTGAAAGCCACCAACGTTGGGGGCA
>JBCBTL010000347.1:0-3959 GCA_039818705.1 Cyanobacteria bacterium J06639_1 | reverse complement strand
CTCGTATTGTTTCCATAACAACGGTTTGGAGAAGGTTATAAGTGTCTCCGTGCGTCTTTATGGAAACAATACGAGGACAATAAATCCGCATTAACCTCGTCTTAACCTGTGATTTAGGGGTTCTAGGTTACTCTTTTGGGGACAGTTCTGAGTCATGGTGTCGCTCTCTGTAAATTCCTTCGGTACTACACTGCGACTCGGGTTGAGAACGCTGGTGTTTTGAAGGGTTTGCAAGAGCCATATCTGACGCGATCGCTCGGTGAGGTTCATGTCTCAAGCATCTCCTACAACCCTGAACAAAGGTACGGTTGGCGAGGCTCTGCGCAGCCGCGCGGGACGTAACGTGCGCGGCAAGGCGATCGCGCTGGTCATGTCGTTGTGCGCTATTTTCTGCGTCGTTATCACCCTCGGCATCGTGTTCGTGCTGATGGAAACAACGGTGCAGTTCTTCACGAACGAGCTGTTTACCAGCATCGGTCTGTTGCAACAGACCACTCGTCAGCTCGCGCAGGAGCAAGGCTTGAGCGGCTCGGACTTAAGCGATGTCGTGCGGCTGGCGGTAGACGATCGCGAGCGCACCATTGGCAAAATTGCGGAAGCGATCGGCGGCGGTCTGACGGTCGAGCAATTTGAGGAAGCCTTCGCGCGAGTCCAAGAAACAACTTCGGACGGAGCCAAGTTCTGGATCACGCTGAGGACCTCAATTTCGCGATTTTTCTTCGACAACCGTTGGACTCCTTTATTTGCCAGTAAGCGCTTTGGCATCTGGCCATTGGTCAATGGAACCGCCCTCGTGACGGTCGTGGCCATGCTAGTGGCCACTCCTCTCGGTTTGGCAACTGCGATATTTCTGGGCATGTACGCGCCTAAGAAAATCGTGACCTTCATGCGACCCATGGTGGAGCTTCTAGCGGGCGTGCCCACGGTGGTCTACGGATATTTCGCACTGATTTACGTGACTCCCATTTTGCGGACGATTTATCCGGATACGGCCATCTTTAATGCTGCCAGCGCCGGAATTTTGATGGGACTCATGATTCTGCCCACTGTGGGGTCGATCAGTTTGGATGCCATCACCTCCGTGCCGAAAGCGCTCAGCGATGGCGCTTACGGATTAGGCGCAACCAAGATGGAATCTATCGTCAAAGTGATTTTGCCTTCTGCGGCTTCTGGCATTATCGCTGCCATCATTCTGGGGATTTCCCGAGCGGTGGGCGAAACCATGATCGTCACCATTGCAGCGGGGCAGCAGCCCATCCTTTATGCGGGTGATACGGCTGCAGACATCGTCGGTAAGGTCGTCAATCCCTTTCAAACGATTGCAACGATGACCGCTTACATCGCGCAGGTGAGCTTGGGCGATGCTCCCTATGGCTCTGTTGAGTACGAAACGTTGTTTGCGGTGGGGATGGTGTTGTTCACCATTACGCTGACAACCAATATCGTCAGCAAAGTTATTGCCAGCCGCATTCGCGAAGATTACGTCTAGTGCTTGGGGGGCGGAGATCGCGTTTTCGTCTGCCCCCGATCGGGCTTGACGACCCGAATTTGAATTGACGTTTTGATGATGAAGCTCGCGCAGGGGTAGACCATTGGTTGCTAGCAAATTAACAGGGGCTCCGACGGATGACTTCGCTCCCAATCTGGAGCGACGACACCTGTACGGGAATATTTTTCTGGGAGCCTGTGCGTTCGGCACTGTGGTGGGTTTAGCGATCCTGTTCACGCTGATTCTGCGAACTTTCGCGCAAGGCATTCCGTTTCTCAACCCGCAGTTTTTCACGAACTATCCGTCGCTGATCAATCCTGACACGGCGGGTATTCGCTCTCCCCTGCTCGGTAGCATCTGCATTTTGGTGTTCACCATCATGTTCTCCGTTCCCATCGGCGTGGGAGCTGCTATCTACCTGGAAGAGTACGCGCCGAAGAATCGCTTCACCCAGTTGCTCGAACTCAACATCTCGAACCTGGCGGGCGTGCCGTCAGTGGTTTACGGGATCTTGGGTCTGGGCTTGTTCGTGCGGGTGCTGGGCTTGGGTCGCGTCGTGCTGGCGGGCTCGATGACGATGGCGCTGGTGATTCTGCCCGTGATCATCGTGGCGTCGCGCGAAGCGATTCGAGCCGTCCCGCGATCGCTCCGGGAAGCGTCTTACGGTCTCGGCGCTACCAAATGGCAGACTGTCTCCAATCACGTCTTGCCCAATGCGATTCCAGGCATCTTGACCGGGGTGATTATTGCGGTGTCGCGCGCGATCGGGGACTCGGCCTCGTTGCTAATTATCGGCGCACTCACCTTTATTACCTTCGACCCCTCGTGGCCGATTTGGAACCAGCAATTTACTGTCTTGCCCCTGCAAATCTACTTCTGGACGGGTCTGCCTCAAGACGTATACAAAGAGTTGGCAGCAGCAGGCATCATCGTTTTGCTGTGCTTGTTAGTCTCGCTCAATGCTTTGGCCATCTTCATTCGCAGCCGCTACGAGCAGAAGAAGTAACTCAATTTTTGCGCGATCGCCTCAATCTTTTCGGAGTTTAGAAGCAATGACCACGACTCAATCGGCTAACGGGGTTGCCACCCAAGGCGTAATGGAGACTCGCAATGCGCGCGTCTACTATGGCAGCTACCTCGCCGTCGATGACGTATCGATGACGATCGAACCGAAGCGCGTTACGGCATTCATCGGGCCGTCGGGCTGCGGCAAAAGTACGCTGCTACGCTGCTTCAACCGCATGAATGACCTGATCCCGAGCGCGCGCGTGACGGGTGAAGTGCTCTACCACGGTCAGAATCTTTACGACGACACCATCGACCCGGTAGAGGTACGTCGTCGGGTCGGTATGGTGTTCCAGAAGCCCAACCCGTTCCCGAAGTCGGTCTTCGACAACATTGCCTTCGGCCCTCGCATCAACGGCTACAAGGGCGATAAGAACGATCTGGCAGATTTGGTGGAGCAATCGCTCAAGCAAGCGGCTCTGTGGGATGAAGTGAAGGACAAGCTGGATGCCAGCGGTCTGGCACTGTCGGGCGGTCAGCAGCAGCGTCTTTGCATTGCTCGTGCCCTGGCGGTGAAGCCGGAAGTGGTGTTGATGGACGAGCCTTGCGCGTCCCTCGACCCGATTTCTACGCGCCGTATTGAAGAACTGATCGACGAGCTGAAGCAGTACTACACGATCATCATCGTGACCCACAACATGCAGCAAGCGGCTCGCGTCTCGGACAACACGGCCTTCTTCAATGCTGAGGTGGACGAGAAAGGCGTACGCGTCGGTCGTTTAGTTGAATTCGATGCAACCGAAGTCATCTTCAATACTCCCGTTCGTACTGAGACTAAAGCTTACGTCAGCGGTCACTTCGGCTAAACGTCGATCGCTTTCAAAATTCACTTGAGACTAGGGGAGTTGCGTTAGCCGACTCCCCCTTTTGTTTAGCTCGCGATCGACATCTAGCGAGACAGAACGGCCTCGGGCTTTGTCTGGCTGGCGACGAGCTGGACGAAATTTGCCAAGATTTGCAATCCCGCACTAGCCGACTTTTCGGGGTGGAATTGCGTCGCCATCAGCATGTCTTTGGCGATCGCCGCCGTCACCGTCTGAGTGCCGTGGGTCACTGTCGCTGCTGTCCAGCTCGGGTCGGTGGGGCAAACGAAGTAGGAGTGCACGAAATACACCCAAGTCTGTTCGTCCAGCCCCGACCAAAGCGCGATGTCGGGCTGCGTAAAGCCGAGGGTATTCCAGCCCATGTGCGGAATAGTCAGTTCGGGTTCGGGCTGAAAGCGATCGACGTTTCCCGGAATGATGCCGAGGCCGGGTTCCACACCTTCGGTACTGGACTCGAACAAGAGCTGTAAACCCAGGCAAATCCCTAATAGAGGCTGGCGACGGGCGATCGCTTCTCGAATCGGCGCTTCAAAACCGTGTTTGCGCAAACTCTGAATCGCGGGATCGAACGCGCCCACTCC
>JBCBTL010000346.1:0-3971 GCA_039818705.1 Cyanobacteria bacterium J06639_1 | reverse complement strand
CCGATACCGAACCGCTGGTCAACGACGACGAACTGGGAGCCTTCCAGAAGCTCGCCCGCATGTTAGAACTCTCGGACGATGAAATTCACGACGTGTCCGAAGCTGTCAAATCAGAGTTCAGCGATACGGGAGCCGACCCACTAGAGAAACTCGTGCAAGGCTTCAGCGATCGCTCTTAAGGCGGCGAAAAAACCAGATAATCCGGGGCGGCGAGAGCGAGTTTTTGCCAGCCAAGCGAGCGGGGTAAAGCAATGGCTGACATTCTTTTGGCGGTGAATGGCACGCTCATGCGGGGCTTGGAACTCAACGAGAACATGGTGGCTGCAGGAGCCACGTTTGCAAAAGAGGCCACAACGGCTCCCCTCTATCGGCTGTGGTCGATCGCCGACATCCACCCAGCCATGCAACGAGTAGCAGAAGGAGGGAAAGCGATCTCCCTCGAAATCTGGTCAGTCCCACCCGCAGGACTCGTGCAAATTTTGCAGCAAGAACCACCGGGGTTGTGCGTGGGCAAGGTGATGCTGGCAGATGGGTCTGAGGTGTTGGGCGTGCTGGGGGAAGCGATCTCCTGTGAAGGACATCGGGAAATTACCGAGTTCGGAGGGTGGCGGGCTTACGTGGATTCGTTGGGCGATCGAGGGACATGAAGCATCCTGTCAGGTCTAACTTTAGTGAATTTCAACTGCGGACGTTCTCACTCAATTGCGATGTGTTTGTAACACTTCTCAATCACAGAGCTTCAATATCCGAAAACCATGCGGTGGTGAGGTGCTTTTTCAGGAGCTGTTGCTGACTGCGATCGCCTTCAATAAGGCCAATAATCATGCAGCTATCCAGATAAATGCGCGTCATTGAGTCAGTCTTCCCAGGATTGGCGCTCTCGGGTGATGTGGGATTGAACTTCAGCGCGACTCATGCCCTGAGTGTTGTCGGGAAGGTTTTCTAGAAAGTCGGCCATGCTAGCAGGGTCGGCGTCGGAAGTGGTTTCGTAGATGATGGCAATTTTGGCTTTCCCCGGTGGAATGGTGTCGGGGAGCTGAATGCTGAGTTGGTGACTGTCTGGAATCTCGGCTTCAATCTCGTAATAGGCTTGCATGGTCTTACCTCCTCTCTAAATCTTAAAAAAAAGGTGCGCCTGCGACAACTTCCTGCAATTCCATCAAATGAGACCCGGAAGGCGATCGCATTCTGCATTGAGGTTGATATTGTGGACTGATATCGAGAAGATTTGATGATACTCAGAAGAAATGTAACCCATACGCTCGCTTACAAACGCTACCTAACTGAAGTCACGATTGATGGCGAATCAGGCTTGCTGTTTGCCGAAACAATTGGGATGCGAGATGGAGTCACTGCTCAAGCTGAGACTTATGCAGCGTTGAAGCAGGAGTTTGCCACTTCCATTGAGGATTATCTATCCTGGTGTGCGGAATTAGGTGAAAAGCCTGAAAAACCCTACCCAGGGAAATTTCAACTGCGCACCAATCCTCAAATTCATCGCGATGCAGTACTAGCAGCCAAGAAAGAAGGAAAGAGTCTGAATGCTTTTGTTAATGAAGCTCTAGTTGAAAGACTTCAGAAAGTCCCCTGATTCGTACTTCTAGAGGAGCGATCGCCTTGAGAAGCTGTTTCAGTTAGGACCCGAAAACGAAGAATTTTTGATTGTGTGGGGCGATCGCCCTCTTCTCAAGAGAGTGTTCTTTCATACGCTTCCAAATACACGATTATGAGGCACCACTAAAGGTCAAATATGAACGTCTCCAGATTTTGACGAACCTCTGAAAGAATTTGAGATTGATATGTTGCAGGTGTATTGAGTCGCCGCTCTTAAGCGTGAGAACCCTGGGCACGATTGGGGGTTCGGGCGGGAAATGCATTTGCGGATACCAAATGGAGCCGATAAGCTGCTGTATGTTCG
Organism: Cyanobacteria bacterium J06639_1; assembly: GCA_039818705.1. Lineage (GTDB taxonomy): Bacteria > Cyanobacteriota > Cyanobacteriia > Thermostichales > PCC-7336 > JBCBTL01. The sequence goes on along the minus strand of JBCBTL010000346.1, from coordinate 2,053 downwards.
ATGACATTCTGGCTGCGGCTCGGCTGCTGTGGGGCATTGGAGCGGGCGAGTCATCGAAAGCACATGGGTCTTGAGGTTGTCTGGGAGCGATCGCAGTGGATAAGACTTACGTTCGGTTTACGCGGCGGCAGGTGATTCGGGGGCTGGTCGTTGCGACGGCTTTAGGAAGCACGGCCAAGCTGGCCTCGTGCAGCAGTCCAGAGGCCACCGATTCGAGTGCTCCGGCCGCCGATTCCGATCTCATCAAAATTGGGTTTATCTACGTCGGCCCTAAGGATGACTTCGGGTACAACCAGGCTCACGCCGAAGGTGCGGCGGGGATTGCGGGGCTGGATGGGGTCAACATTTCCGAAGAAGCGAACGTGCCGGAGACGGTGGCGGTGAGCGAGACCATGCGCAGCATGATCGAGCTGGATGGGGTGACGGCGTTGTTCCCCACGTCATTTGGCTATTTCGATCCCCACATTTTGGAGCTCGCACGAGAATTTCCTGAGGTGCAGTTCTTCCACGCGGGTGGTCTGTATCAAGAAGGTGTTACGCCCGAGAACGTGGGCAGCTACTTCGGATATATCGACGAAGCTCAGTACATCGCTGGCATCGTGGCCGGACACATGAGCGAGTCGGGTCGGCTCGGGTTCATCGCCGCTAAGCCCATTCCGCAGGTGCTGCGCAACGTCAATAGCTTCACGCTGGCGGCTCGCACCGTCAATCCAGAGATTACGACGCAGCTCATATTTACGGGAGACTGGGCGCTGCCCGTGAAGGAAGCCGAGGCCGCAAACAGCATGGCCGATCAGGGTATCGACATTATTACCTGCCACGTAGACAGTCCGAAGGTGGTGATGGAGACAGCGGAGCGACGCGGCATTTACTGCTCGGGCTATCACGCCAATCAAGCACCGCTGGCACCAGACGGATATCTCACCGGGGCGGAGTGGGATTGGAGCAATATCTACAACAACTACGCCGCCATGCTGAAGGAAGGCAAGACCTTGATGAATGGGGGTATTCCTCATTTGGTGCGGGGCGGGTTCAAGGAAGGGTTTTGCAAGCTGTCTCCTTACGGCGCAGCGGTCACGGACGAGGCGAAAGCCGCTGCCGAAGCTGCCGTCGCTCAGTTCCGTTCGACGGGCGTGACAATTTATCAGGGTGAGTTGAGCGATAACGAGGGTAACGTCGTCATTGCAGCGGGCGAAGCGTTGGAGCAGCAAGACCCGATTCTGGAGCAGATGGATTACTTGGTGGAAGGCGTGGAAGGTCGCATCGGCTAGCGCGAGACCCCGTGCAGACTCAGAGATAGGAGCAGAGGATGGACGATCGCAGTTGGCGCAGAGTTCTAGAGTCCATTGCTTTGCCCTGCGGCGCGATTCTGGTTGCTCTAATCCTGTTCGGTGGGTTCTGCGCGTTGGCAGGGGCGAATCCATTCGGCGTGTACGGCTCGATTTACAGAGCGGCGTTCGGAAGTGCCAGCCGAGTGCAGGGAACGCTGATTCTGGCCTCGCCGCTGATGTTGACGGCGCTGTGTACGGCACTGCCCGCAAAATTGGGACTGGTCATCATCGGTAATGAAGGCGCGTTGGTGATGGGAGGTTTGGGGGCGATCGCCTCCGGCCTAGCCTTGCAAAATGCCTTGCCCCCGCTCTTGGTGACGCTTTCGATGGCGATCGCCAGCCTCCTGTTCGGCGGCTTGTGGATTGCGGCTGTCGGAGCATTGCGACACTGGCGCGGCGTGAACGAGACGATTAGTAGTTTGTTGATGAACTCGATCGCGATCGCCATTCTCAATCATCTGGTCGAAGGCCCGATGCGCGACCCCAGCTCGTTGAATAAACCCTCTAGTTTTCCATTGCTAGCTGCGTCGCGATTGGGAGCGATTCCGGGGACGCGGGTGCATTACGGACTGATTTACGGATTGGTGGCTTGCGCGATCGCCTACGTCCTCATTCAGCGCACGACGTTTGGATTTGCGGTACGCACGACGGGTGGAAACGTCCGCGCCGCGCGTCTGGCCGGATTGCCCGTGGGGAAGCTGACCCTAGCGATTTGCTTCTTG
>JBCBTL010000345.1:0-3971 GCA_039818705.1 Cyanobacteria bacterium J06639_1 | reverse complement strand
GTCACGAGGGATGAAGCTATGATTGCCCCCCAGCGATCGCGAAATGAGTTTGCTAGATATTCCACAAAGAGAGGGCGATCGCCTTTGTGGTTGACCTGCTGCTTGGGACTGTTACTGCTCGTGGGTTTGAGTGCCTGCAATGCTGCTCCGCAAGCTGAGGCAGGTAGCGATCGCCCGGCTGAAACGATGAGCTCGATTCCCAGTGCCTATGCCGATCGCCCGCAGTTGGTTGGCGATGCCGTTTTGGTGATGAAGGTGGTCACGGCTGAGGGCGAAGGCGAAGTGACGATGGAACTTAACGGGAAACTCGCCCCTCTGACGGCGGGTAATTTCGCCGATTTGGTGCAGAAAGGCTTTTACGACGGTCTGACGTTCCATCGCGTCGTCAACGATCCCGTGCCGTTTGTGGTGCAAGGGGGCGACCCGTTCGGCAACGGGACAGGGGGCTATGTCGATCCCACCTCGCTGCGCAAGCGCGAAATCCCGCTCGAAATCACGGTTGCGGATGAAGAGGAGCCTCGCTACGACACTCTCTTCGACCAAGCTCAAATTGCCAAGCCTCCCGCGCTCCCTCACCGGCGCGCAGCGCTGGCAATGGCGCGATCGCAAGCACCGAACTCTGCTTCTTCGCAGTTCTATATCACCCTCTCCGATCAGCCCGTACTCGACGGTCGCTACGCGGTCTTCGGCTACGTCACGGAAGGCATGGATATCGTCGATACGATTCAGGTGGGCGATGAAATCCAGTCCATCGAAATTGTTTCGGGTGACGATAACTTAGTGATTCCTGGAGCTTAAAGCTGCGTTAGGCGATCGCGAATCCACCGATAGTGCGAAGCAAACCCTGATGCGAAAGAGGCGATCGTTGCTTACTCGATCGCCTCTTTGGTGTGGGAATTACTTGCGAATTTCGTCCGAAGAGCTTAAGCGTCGATCGCCACCGCCAACTGTCGTTCGGTGGCATCTTCCAGCGGCGATTCTCCGTAGACCTCACAGCTATTGTTCGGGCTCTCTTCGAGTTTGATAGCGTGCAGCTTTACGCCTAACTCGCGGATAGGAAGCGTGAGCAAGTCGCGAATGCGCAGAGCGATATTTTCTGCGGTGGGGACGACGCTAGCGAAATACTCGACATCTTTATTCAAGAACGTGTGGTCGAACGGCTTGACCACCTCGCGATCGAGCACCTCTTGAAGCTGACCCAAATCCACTACCATGCCGGTGCGCGCGTCCATCTCGCCGATGACCGTCACGTCGAGGAAATAATTGTGGCCGTGACCGTGGGGACGAGCGCAAAGGCCGTAGATTTCTGAATTCTCTTCCTGGCTCAAATCGGGGCGAGCCAAACGGTGAGCCGCACTGAAATGAGTGCGCAACGTTAACGTCGTTTCCATGCCTTGTCCTCGGTATTCCGCCCACAGTTCGGGATCTTCATTCACGCGCACGCTCGTCAGTGGCAGCGCATCTGCCAGCCGGTGCCAAATGGAGTGCGCCAAACATTCCGTCGTTGGTAACGTCCGCTCGAACTCCGGCCACGCCTGATTGAGGAACGCAAAGTTTAAGTCCTCAATGACGCGCGATCGCAGCACTCGCTTCACGTCCGACAGGTTCAACACCATGCCGTACTCGTCTACCTCCCCCGCCATACTGACGTGCAGCTCGTAGTTGTGGCCGTGGCCGGGAAAGCGAGCCGAAGGCCCGAAACGAGCGTAGTTTTCTGCCTCTGACAGCTCGGGCAACCAATAGCGATGGCTGGCCGCGAACTGTGCTCGCCGAACGATGACGCAATGCATAGGCTATTACGAAGATTTATGAACCCTCCTCAGCATAAATCACATCCAGCGGGTGAGCCCTATGCGATCCCCGGATTCGGTGCTTAAATAAGTAAATATTTGCCTAATGTTCGATACGCTACAGTCCTACGTTTGCCCGAGATGGAGCGCGATCGCTCTCTGTCTGCATCCCAGCCATATTCAAGCTCAGACGCATTTGCACGTTGGCGACGAACGGCGGTCGATTCCAGCCCTGCCGTGGTTGGCCTCGTCCGTAAATTCCGTCCCGTATTGAATTGCTCTGCCTCTTCTGTCACGTAAAACTATCGCCTCAGCTTTCTCAATCGGCACGTTGTTTTCCGATCGTCCGCGTGACTCTGCCCAATCCGGCTAGTTTGACGCGATCGCACCGTCATCTCGCCTTCAGGGGGATCTCATGCAAGAGACCTACATCAACCATCCAACCTTCGGACTTTTGTATAGCATCTGCGCGGTAGGCGAGTCTCAAGGACTGTTCACGACGCTGTACGCCCAACGCCTCTTTTTCCGCGTCTCCCTCAATCCCGCGATCGGCGAGGAAACCGTATTTCAGCCGGTCAGCCGCAGCGAGGCCAAACTGATCGTCGAAGCCGAACTGCGCAACGTGCGTCGCATCGGCAAGACTGAAGCTCTCACGACGCTACAAGCAGTCTACAAGCGTACATTCGCGTAAAGCCGAGCTTAGCTGAGTTTGACCGAGAGTTTGAGGTTGAAGACCCTTTCTAGCCGCCGATTTGCGACATCGTGCGAGAGTACGCGCCGCTCGTGCCGCGATCGCGCTCTTTGAAGGTGATCTCGGGTTTCTCTGCCAGAACTTGTCCAACTCGCTGGCGCAGGTCGGCATCGCTCGCCCCGGATCGCAGCAATTCTTTCAAATTCGCCTGACCGGACTCATTCAGCAAACAAGGGCGCAGCCAGCCATCTGCTGAAAGGCGCATCCGATTGCAGCGATCGCAAAAACACTCGGACATTTGGCTGATGAATCCCAGCGTGCCTCGTGCGCCGGGAATGCGAAACACGTCGGCGGGGCCGTTACCGCGCACCGAACCTGGTTCGAGGCCGAAGCGATCGCCAATTCTTTTGCGAAGCTCTGCTGAGTCGATCCAGCTTTTCTCGCCGAACAGCGCGGCATTGCCAATGGGCATGAATTCGATAAAGCGAACGTGCCAAGCGCGATCGATGCTGAGAGCGGCGAGATCTTCGACATCGCGATCGTTGATGCCGGGAACGACCGCAACATTTAACTTCAAGGGATCGAAGCCGACCGCATGAGCCGCCTGAATCCCCGCCCAAACCTGATGCCACGCATCCCGCCCCGTCATGCGGCGAAACGTCTCGGGGTCGAGCGAGTCGAGGCTGATGTTGATGCGTCTCAAACCCGCGTCGTAAAGCGATCGCGCCTTGTCCGCTAGGGCGTAAGCATTGGTCGTCATCGCTACGTCCGCGACTCCGGGCAGCGCGCAAATCTGCCGCACCAAGTCGATCGCACCTCGCCGCAGCAGCGGTTCGCCCCCCGTCAGCCGAAAGCGATCGAACCCCAGCGGCATGAAGATATCGCGAATCAGCCGCACCAGCTCGCCATCGGTCAGCACCTCCGGCTGTGGCAGCCACTCGATCGCCCCATCGCCGGGCATGCAGTACTGACACCGAAAATTGCAGCGATCGATCAGGCTGACACGCAAGTAGTTGACCGCATCATTCATCGCTCGCAGCATCCCAACCCGAGATTAGCGCTCAGTCTAGCAGCAGTGCGGCGAGCTGGGCGACCCATTCGCCCCCTCTCTATCGCCGCGATTGAATTGCTGCCGTTAAGACGACATCGTGTCTTTTTGAGCGCGCAGATTCGTTAAAGCCTGGTCGATTTTGACTAAGTCGGGATGCTTGTCAAGCTGCTCCTGCGCCTCTTTTTTAGAAATGCGAGCGCGTTTTGCCAGCGCCATCGTGTCATTGACGAATCGCTCCCGATAGGTCTCTAGCTCGGCAATCGTCGCTTCGAGTTCTTCAAGCGTGGGAGCAGTCTCAGACATAGCGCAGATCCTCAGGCAAATGGGGCAAAACCGTAGGGCTTATCAGAATAAACCGATCTTCCCAAATCGAAATCAGAATGGTTAAGTTTTAAGAAAGGTTAACGGCGGCACTCATGGACATTCGTCAAATCGAAAC
>JBCBTL010000344.1:0-3991 GCA_039818705.1 Cyanobacteria bacterium J06639_1 | reverse complement strand
ACCCAATGAAATCCCCGGTCGCAGCTCGAATGCCGGTATTACGCGCGCCTGCTAAGCCGCGATTGGACTGTCGAATCACGCGCAGGCGCGGGTCGGCGAACTGCTCGCAGATCGCGACGCTATTGTCGGGCGAGCCGTCATCGATCGCGATCAGTTCGAGGCGATCGTGAGTCTGTGCCAACACCGATCGCACGGCATCCGCGATCGTGGCCTCCACGCCGTACATGGGAATGACAACCGAGACAAGTGACACGAGTGCAACTCCCGTAAAGTGAGGACAGAGCGTTCGATCTCTGTCCAGTTTCCACGACGAATTTACCCTTCGAGCGTGGCTTTCAGGTTTTGCAATCCTGCTTCGTAGTCCGGCCCCAACATCGAATCCATGAAAAATCCCAGATAGGTATTGACTGGCTTCATTGCAACGGGGATTCCTTCGCGCATATCGCTATCGAACGACCAGGTAACCTGCGTGGAGTCATCGTTCTCAACCAGCTGGAACGTGGCATCTCCCATTCCCTGACCGTTGAATTCGAGGTGGGTTTTGAAGTAGGTCGGCGAAGTGGAGGCAACGACCTCTTGTGTCCCGGCTCCGACTCTAGGATCTTCGCTAGACCACACCATTTTTTGATTGGTGCCCGTACCGGAAATGCTCATCTGAGTGTTGGGATCGATCGCCGCCCAAGGCGACCAGGTATTCCAAGCATTGAAGTCAGCAATTTCGGCAAACACCTGCTCGGGGGGAGCGGCAATCGCGATGGAACGCTCGACGTGAATCGTACTCGGCAGAACGAACCCTGCCCCGACTGCCAGCCCGACAACAACCAGGATAGAAACAACGACTTTTCTCAGCAGTGCCATCAGAAATCTCCCGCGTAGATTCAGAAAGATGAGACCTTCGTAGCGTGCAAAACTCGTCAACTGACTGGGCTCACTGCGATAGTAGCGAGCATCCCGAGTGACGGCGGAATTTGTCGCCCGAGAACTTAAGGTTTGCTCCTCTTTATTCGTTCCCCTCCAGGGGCGAGCTGAGAGTTGCGAGTGTTGCCGAGTCTAAAAAATCTGCTAACGTCCACAAACAGAGCGGCAAGTCGCGCAGCATACTGAATGATGAGTGAGGAGGCAAGAGAACGATGGATTTCGGCTTTGCAACGGAGACGAATGGCGCGATCGCTTCAACTCCCGCTCCTACCCCTGCCGATACACCAGCTCGATCGCCCTCTCAAGCTTCCGTTCGCGAACTCGGCCTCAACCTCAATCATTGGTACGCTCTCGCCCGCAGCAGCGACCTCATCGAAACCCCGCTGAGCGTCGAGCTGTGGCATCAGGCGATCGTGCTGTATCGCGACAGCCACAAGCAGGTACGCGCCCTCGAAGATCGCTGCCCTCACCGTCACGTCAAACTGCATCACGGCAGCATCGTAGGCGATGATTTGCAGTGCGCCTATCACGGCTGGAGCTTCGACAGCGAAGGCCAGTGCAGCCACGTCTCCTATCTCGAAGACAACCAAAAACTTCCGTCCTGCACGATTCGCAGCTATCCCGTGCAGGAACGCGATGGCTTTATTTGGGTGTTTCCAGGCGATCGCGAGCTGAGCGATCGTGTCGAACCCATGCACTTACCGGAGTGGGATCATCTCAACTACATCGCCTCAGTTGCGACAATCGACTGCGAGGCGCATTTCTCGTTTTTCATCGAAAATTTGATGGACATGTACCACGGCCACCTGCACGACGACTATCAGGCGTGGGCCGATCCGGTGCTGGATACCTTAGTGGCAGATGGCGATCGCGTGGACGCTCGCTACCAAGCCCAAAGCTACTATCGCATCGACAAAATCTGGTCGGTATCGCAGCTCTTTTTTCCACGGCTCCGCAAACTCCATCCCGAAATTCTCGATGTCAGCTACGTCTACCCCAACTGGACGTCAACATTGGGCAAAGACTTCAAAATTTACTGCCTGTTCGCCCCCGTCAGTGAAACCCACACGCGCGCATTTTTGATTCACTTCACGTCCTTGCACGCTTTTCACCGCCTCCACAAACTCCCCATCCCTTTTCGACGCTGGATTAAGAACAAACTATTCAATGCCGCCAAAGGTCTTTTAGACGGACTGGTCGAGCAAGATGTGGTGATGGTGGAAGAAGAACAGCAGGCTTTTCTCGCTCGCCCTGAGCGCCGACCGTACGAGCTGAATCGGGCGATCGCTAGCGTCCAAAAACTCATTCGACAGCAGGCAGAGAGTTGATCGATGTCGGTTACGGGGGATGCTATTGACATTCCAACGCACGTCCTGAACATTGCCCAAACCTGTCCGGGAGCGGTAGGGCTATACTACGCATCGATTGCCGTAAAGACTCAGTCACCCGTTGGCAGCATTCGAAAGCTGCCGCACGCCATTTCGATTCTTCTCAGAGAGGTCTACTCAGAAACTCCCCATGAAATCGGAAAGACGCTTTCGTTGGAAATCTGCCAATCGATCTTTCATTTTCAACAGTCACGTCCTGATGAGTTCGCTCTCGCAAGACCGAATATTCCAGACATCGTACGCATGGGAAAATCTGCCTCCTGCGTAAACTTCGGTCGATATTGGCAGTTGGTCGATTTTCTGTTCTGTGGAACTGTCAACCCTAATTCTGATGTGTTGACAATCGATAACTCGTCTTCGCTTGGAGTGAATCTCCTCAGCTATCGAAAACATCCTCTCAATCCAAGCATTCATATCCAGCAATCCCATAGCTGGTACCTCGAACCCCAGGAGGTGCAGACAGTCGCTTCTTTCCTGCGAGATTGTGGGAATGAAATTGTCGAGGAACATTTCAATCGCATTCAACAGGTTCATTCGTCCCTTTACTGGATTGAAAGGCATCCTGTAAGCATTTGGGATGACGACGCTTGGCGATCGCTCGCCCGCGAGATGTGCAATGAACTCATAAATCTCTACGTTCGAGCAGCCGAACGCGATCGCGCCGTTCTCATTCGGATTGGGTAAGTCACATCGGCTCGAAATTAGGGAACATGCAACTACGAAACTTCCTTTTGCGTTTGGGAAGCGTGTCGCATCCCCCATTCGTGCATGGCATCGAGAACGGACTGTAGGCTTTCCCCGAGCGGCGTGAGGGAATATTCCACTTTGGGCGGCACCTGCTTGTAAACCTCTCGATGGACGATGCCGTCGGCCTCTAGCTCTCGAAGCTGCTGCGTCAGCATTTTTTGGGTGATGCCGGGCAGAGAGCGGTGGAGCTGATTGAACCGCTGCACCCCCAGGAACAGTTCCCGCAAAATCAATACTTTCCAGCGTCCGCCGATCGCGGACAGCGTAAACTCCACCGGACAGGCGATCGCCTTCGTTGCAGACAGAGGCTTCACGGATACACCCTCAAAAAACATCAGATACTCTGACAGTATCTTTTTGGTAAGTATCTACCCAAATAGTGCATACTTACGAAAATCTAAGCACCATTCTAAACTGAGTACAGAACGCGAGCGAGCCACGTCTCCAAAGCTCCTTAAGCGCTTCAGCATTTTCCCACTCACATTCGAGGAACTCTCCGTGTCCGATTCTCAAGCTGCGATCGCCGATCGCAATCCCGTCGTGCTGGAACTCGAACCGGGAACGTACTACTGGTGCGCCTGCGGTCACTCTGGGAAGCAACCCTTCTGTGATGGCTCGCATCAAGGCACCGAATTCGTCCCTCAGGCATTCGAGATTTCTCAGACTCAAACTGTCGCGCTGTGTCAGTGCAAGCAGACAACCCATCCTCCATTTTGCGATGGTAGCCACAGCGAGCTGTGAGGCGGCAGCGCGATCGCGGTTTTATCGAGCTTGCCCCACGTTTTCTATTGTTTCTCAAGCCAGGAGGTCGCCATGACCCTTACCGTTCGTAAATCTGAAGAGCGCGGCCACGCCAACCACGGCTGGCTGGATAGCTATCACACTTTTTCGTTTGCCAACTACTACGACCCCGCCCACATGGGCGTCCGCTCGCTGCG
>JBCBTL010000343.1:0-3991 GCA_039818705.1 Cyanobacteria bacterium J06639_1 | reverse complement strand
AACGCCAACGCTAACGCTGCCTTTCTTGCCCCTACCCATAGCGCCTGTGCCCAATTTCCGCGTACGTTATACGTACGTTATCTCGTCCGATCTAGCCGGATTTCACCGGATTTGACCGTGTCGCCCGCGGCATTAGCTGTCCCCGCGAGACCGGATCGACAGAGCCTACAGCCCCTGCGCTGCCTAGATTTGAGGGGATGGACGCAACTGGACTCGAACCAGTGACCCCCACGATGTCAACGTGGTACTCTAACCAACTGAGCTATGCGTCCTTGATTTGGATTGCAAGCATATCATAAGTTTTTTGCTGTCCTCAACCGGCATAGTGCGGTTCAGGGCAAATGCAGACTCGGACTGAGGCGATCGCCGAGAAAATTGCCTTCATGTATTGACGAAAGTGGGCATGTTCGGCCTACCATAGTAGATCGCTGCGTCCGTATACGTTCCTCTGCGTCCGGTCGATCCTCATGACACGCAGGAGAAATGGTTGCTCAGCGACGATGCCACCTCAGGTTTCTTTGGCTCACTCTACTGATATCGGAGATCTTTCGCGCATGTCCCGCTTCACTGGCCCCCGCTTGAAAGTCGTGCGTCGCTTCGGCGGCCTCGATCTACCCGGTTTGACCCGCAAGCGGGCGAAAAACACGAACCCTCCGGGTATGCACGGTGCTGCGCGGAAGAAGAAGTCGGAGTACGCCATTCGTCTTGAAGAAAAGCAGAAGGTTCGCTACAACTACGGCGTTAGCGAAAAGCAGATGGTGCGCTACATGAAGCGGGCGCGTCGCTCCAAGGGCTCAACGGGTCTGGTACTGCTGCAGATGCTGGAGATGCGCTTAGACTGCATCGTCTTCCGCCTAGGTATGGCTCCAACCATTCCGGCGGCTCGCCAGGTTGTCAATCACGGTCATATTTTCGTAAACGGTCGTCGCGCCACGATCGCGAGCTTCGAGTGCAAGGTGGGCGACAAGATTACCGTCCGCAATCGTAAAGCATCTCGACAGTTGGTAGCCGACTTCGCCGAGTATCCCGGCCTGTTCCTGCCCGACTACCTAGAATTCGATAAAGATAAGCTAGAAGGCACGATCAGAGAGCTGCCTCCCCGAGAGGCAATCTGCGCGCCCGTCAACGAGCTGCTGGTGGTTGAGTACTACTCCCGCAAGATCTAAGTCTCTCCCAGTACCGCTGGCTCGATACAACTCGCTTGACATACCGGGGGCTTCTCTCAGATGGGGGAAGCCCCTGGCTTAGTCGCTTAATGAGGAGTGCGTTCCGTAAATCTGCGGATGTCATCACAGCAGTTCTCGGGGTGACGATGGAAGCATCTACGGCGGGAGGCGATCGCATTCCGATTGGATGTGGTGGAGAGCTATCGGGATGCAGAGAGCGAAAGGGTGGATACCGGGCATAGTGCTGGGCGCTGCCTGTACGGCGTGCGGAGCTGACGCGACCGGACCGACAGTTGCCCGACCGAGTACCGAGGTCTCGCTCGCGTTTCAGGATGATGCAGGTCGGGTGACGGTTGAGGATGCAGCACTAACGCTGGCGATCGCTGTGCTGCCAACTCCCCCCGAGCGCCTGTCGGAGCTGACTGAGGTTGCCAATAGGCTGTTGGGGACTGCAGGAGCGATCGCTCCAGTCGAGCTAACTCGCAAGCCGGATGCCATCTGTGCGGATTTGCTCGCCCCGGACGGTCTGGGTATCGAAGACGTGGCGGCGGTGTTGGCGTTGCAGACCGATGCCACCTCACCCAGCGAGTTCGACGCTCGGTTGGCAGCACTGATTCCGAGCGATACCTTCGAGCGCACGACGTTGCCCACCCTCAACGATCTACAGCAGTGCGCGATCGTCGCCATTCCAACCGTGACAAATTTGCGTTTGAATAAACCGAATTTCGCCTTGGGCGAAGAGGTTGCCATTGCTGCTGCGGCTGGGTCGGCTACTGGATTCGCAGAGTTTCGATTGAACGTCATCGCTGAGATCGATCTCGGCTTTCTCGGCACGTTCGAGAACGAGGTGGCGAGCCAAACGTTTACACCGGCGCAGGCTGATGCGAACTGCACCGCTGGCGAGACGACGACCTGCACGCCCGCGATCGCATTACCGCTGCCTGAATCGGTCGAGCTTCCCAACAACGCGGCAAATGTGACTTACTTTGCAGAGCTCGTCGCCGTTAATCCGGACAGGGAAGTGGGAGCGGCGAGGGTGCCGTTTTCCATCCAGTGAGGGAGCATTGTTGTATCTGCAGGCGAAAAATGGCGGTGGAAAAGGCCGCGCGGCCTCGGGCGGTACTCGCAGCGTCAAGGTCTAAGATGGTGGGGCTGAATCAGTTGCGCTGCAAGCATGTCGGAGAACGAGGTTAAGGTTGCCCTGCCCCGCACGCAGGACTCGGAAACGCTACACAAGATTCGTCACACCACGTCTCACGTGTTGGCGATGGCGGTGCAGCGCTTGTTTCCTGATGCGCAGGTGACGATCGGCCCTCCTACCGATTACGGCTTTTACTACGATTTCGATCGCGCCGACTCGTTCTCACAAGACGATCTGAAAAAGATCAAAAAAGAGATGGCCAGGATCGTCAAGCGAGGCTTGCCCGTGGTGCGCGAAGAGGTGTCGCGGGAGGAGGCACAGCAGCGTATCGAAGCGTTGAACGAACCTTACAAGCTGGAGTTACTAGCGGCAATTCCCGAAGGTGAGGCGATTTCGATCTATCACCTCGGCGACGAGTGGTGGGATTTGTGCGAAGGGCCCCACGTTGAAAACACGAAGGAGTTGCATCCCAAGGCGTTCGATTTGCTTTCGGTGGCGGGGGCGTATTGGCGGGGCGACGAGACCAAACAGCAGCTTCAGCGCATTTACGGCACGGCCTGGGAATCGCCAGAACAACTGAAGGCATACAAGCAGCGGCTGGAAGAGGCAAAGCAGCGCGACCATCGCAAGCTGGGCAAAGAATTAGGGTTGTTCCTATTTGCTGATGACGTGGGGCCGGGGTTGCCGCTGTGGACTCCCAAAGGGACAGTCCTGCGATCGACGCTGGAGGATTTTCTCAAACAGGAGCAGCTCAAACGCGGATATTTGCCTGTGACCACACCTCATATCGCGCGGGTGGATTTGTTCAAAACTTCGGGGCACTGGCAGAAATACAAAGAAGACATGTTTCCGCTGATGGCGGAGGATGACCAAGCGCGATCGCTCGAACGCGGTTTCGTGATGAAGCCGATGAACTGTCCGTTCCACATCCAGATTTACAAGAACGAATTGCGATCGTACCGGGATTTGCCGATGCGACTGGCAGAGTTCGGGACGGTGTATCGCTACGAGCAGTCGGGGGAGTTGGGCGGTCTGACGCGGGTGCGGGGCTTTACGGTGGATGACTCGCACTTGTTCGTCACGCCCGACCAGTTGGATGACGAATTTTTGAAAGTGGTCGATCTGATTCTGACGGTCTTCGATCGCCTCCAGCTCAACGATTTCAGCGCCCGTTTGAGTTTTAGAGATCCCGATTCGGATAAGTATTTGGGCAGCGATGAGGCTTGGGAGAAGGCGGAGTCTGCGATTCGGCGGGCAGTTCAGAAGCTGGAGATGCCTCACTTCGAGGGAATTGGCGAAGCGGCATTTTACGGGCCGAAGCTAGATTTCATCTTCCGAGACGTGCTCGATCGCGAGTGGCAGCTCGGAACGGTGCAGGTGGATTATCAGTTGCCCGAACGGTTCGACTTGGAATTCGTGGCGGAAGACGGTTCGCGCCAGCGTCCGGTGATGATTCACCGCGCTCCATTCGGTTCGCTGGAGCGCCTGGTGGGGATTTTGATCGAACAATATGCGGGGGATTTCCCATTTTGGTTGGCTCCCGAGCAAATTCGGATTTTGCCCGTGTCCGACCAGTTTTTGGACTACGCTCAGTCGGTGAAACAAACGCTGGCAGAGCAGAACTTCCGCGTCACGGTAGACGGGTCAGCAGAGCGTTTGGGCAAGAAGATTCGCAATGCTGAAA
>JBCBTL010000342.1:0-3993 GCA_039818705.1 Cyanobacteria bacterium J06639_1 | reverse complement strand
TTGGGATTAGTTTGATTCGGCAGTTGAGCGAGCAGAACGGGAACGGTTTCGACGCTCGCACTCGGCATTGCCATCGCGCTCGACGATGACAGCCACATAGCGATCGCGGCAATAACTGCGGCCATCCGGGTCGAGCGATCGGTAAAGTTCATGGCGTTCTCTCGTCCACAATGCGACTGAGCCTTTGCCTCGTCTACCCCTAGCAAAACGCTGAGACAGCTCGCGCGAAGACTTCCACTCATTATGAACGGGTTGCCCAGGTCAACACCAGAGCAAAAAGCGCAACCCAAAGGCGCGTGACCGAGCGGCGATCTAACTCGTTCGGTCTGTGGGATCGAAAGACCGAAAAGCCAGCATCAGCGCGCGATCGTTAATACGCCGCGCAGGGGTAGACGCAGCTCGATCATGCCAGCGCCAGCGGGGTCGAATCCGGGAGGAAAGCGCGTGTTCGACGTGTAGCGGGCACGAGTGAAGTTACATCCTTGGAGGCGAGCATTTCTCAAATCGGCTCCGTTCAACACCGCTTCCTGAAAGTCCGCTCCGTGCAGTGTCACCCCGAACAAATCGGCCTCAATTAGGGATGCTCGCCTTAACAACGTGCTGGACAAATTGGCATCATTCAAATCGGCGCCGCACAGATTTGCGCTACATAAATCGCCAGCACTCAAATCGACACCGCCCCCCAAATCCGAGCCGCTCAAATTAATCCCGCGCAGGCAAACCTGCTTCAAATTGGCTCCCCGCAAACTGGACTGGCGAAAATTGCGATCGCCCAACGCGTAGAGCTTGAGCAATTGAGCAACAGTCGTAACGCAAGCCATCGTGACAGTACCCCAAAAATTGTGTGTTAAAACAGCTTCAAAAAACGGTCGAAATACGTTCTAAAATGCGCTCGGAAAACAATATGGCTCCCGAGCGCGACGTGCTAAAGCCAGCCCTTGTATAAAGATGCGATCGCGGCTGGCGGTATTGAAAGAGCATCAGTGAATCATCACCAATTGCAGCTTACGACCGATCCTCGACTAAAGAGGGTAAAAACACATAATCCGTTACAGACGGAAACACGATTGCAGGGGAGAGCGGTTTGGTTTGGCTGGCTGGTTCGACTGAAAAGCTGTCTCCATGATGATTGTGGCTTGCGAGTTCGGAGGGTAACGTTTCGTTGCATTTGGGCTGCTAACGACTGGAGTGCGGAAAAACTGGAGCTAGGCTGAGGCTGCCCGATCGCGATTTCAAGCGCCACTGGGGTGGAAGTCCTGTGGGTCATTAATCTCTATGGCATGAGTATGACTTTCGCAACCTTGAACGAGACGCGCTTTGCTTTGAGAACGGCATCAGTTCGCCCGCAATAGGAGGTTTTCATTGTGTCAATTCCCCTCTTAGAATACGCACCGAATGCACGAAATCAACGAGTGATTGGATATGAGGTTTTAGGAGAAGAAAGTTCTCGTAACTATTCCACTTCGTTGGTTCTTGAGGACGGGGATATGGATGGGCTCATAACCTCGGCATATCGACAGATCTATCACGAGCAGCAAATGTTGGCGAGCAATCGCCAACCCTTTTTGGAGTCACAATTGCGGTTCGGGCAACTGTCGGTTAGAGACTTTATTCGCGGTCTCGTGCTGTCAGATTCTTTCCGCAGGCTAAACTACGACACGAATTCCAATTATCGGTTCGTTCGGTTGTGCGTTCAGCGCATCCTCGGGCGTGATGTTTACAGCGATCGCGAGACGCTGTCGTGGTCGATTGTCCTCGCCACGAAGGGATTGGAAGGGTTCGTCAATGCATTGCTCAACAGTGACGAGTATCTTGAGAATTTCGGTCTAGATACGGTTCCCTACCAGCGGCGACGGGTGCTGCCTCAGCGTGCCAGCGGCGAACTCCCCTTCGAGCGCTGGCACCGCTACGATCGCAATCATCTCAATCAGCTAGAAGCCCTCGGCAATAACTTCGACCCCAAGCGACCCGTTGAGGATATCTCTAGCATTTCTAGCGTGCGCTGGGCTTGGCAGCGTCCTCCCTACTCTCCAGTTGCGCGCGCAATTGGGGCTGCTCTGATCCGAGGTGGAGGCGCAGCGCTCGGCCTCGGAGTGCTCTGGATACTTTTGGCCTACTACGGATGGGTCGGTATTTAGGATGGAGCCTCTGGAGTTTCCCGTGCGGGAGAGGGGTTGCTTTGAGTTAGCAAGGCGATCGCCTCCAGCATGACGGGCAAGATGCGGTACGTTGCCAGGTGGCTCTGCACTAAGAACCTGCTTTCCAGTTGCTCTAAGGCTGCGCGATCGCAGCTTTCGCAGTCGCCCGATGCCAGCAGGGTGCGAGCTAGTACTTGAAATGACGCGCCCATTTCGTCGCGTAAGGCTCGTAACGGTTCGAGATAGAGGTGACGGAGTTGCGGGTCGAAGAGGAGATCGCGCGATCTCCATTGCCAGAAGGTCTCGGCGTACCCCTCGAACCGCTCTGCAATTTCGTTACCGATGATGCGCATGGCTTTGGGATGACCGCCGTAGGCTCGGTGAATTGCGGGCAAAACGCGATCGCCCAGCTCGATGCCGCGCGCCTTCCAGTCAGTTTGCCAGTCAGCGATTGATAAGCCTGTCAGGATAAGGCTGCGGCTGGTCAGTTTGCCATCGGCAATGCGGCGATCGCTGGTGACCAAACTCAGCCCGCGGGCGAGGCGCAAGGACTGCATGAATTCGAGCCAGTCGGCATAGGCTGGCAGCAGTTTTCCCTCTGCATCAAGACAGGCTTCAAATCCTTCTACTTTCAGCGATACGGCTTTGCAGCGGACGTATGCGTTCCACTTATCTAATGGGAGCTTCGACCTGCCGAGCTGTTGGTCGATCCAGTCGCGTAGGAACGGATCGGGTTTGGGGGTGATGTTGTAGCGAGCCTCGAAGGGAAGCTGGTCGAGCACTTCTGCGGCCAGGGTGGTTTTGCCGATGCCGGGTGCGCCGCAAATGGCGAGCAAGTGAACGTTTTGGCGGAAAGCACTGTGGATGCGATCGCGTTCCTGCTGTCGCCCGAGCGCCCGCGATGGAGGCATATCGAGCGGGTGCGGAGACGGGCAGGAATTGCGTGCAGACCCGGAGTAGGCAGACCGATGGACGCGCAGGCGTTCCCAATCGCGTGGCAAAGTGCGATCGAGCCAGGCTCGGCACTCGTCCAGCGTGCTCAATTGCGTCAAACTCAAGCGCAGATGCCAGATTTGGGCGGAAGGCGCGAGCATTTTTTGTAGGTAGCCCAGCTCTTGCAGGCGGTACAGCACGGCGCGGAGGCGATCGCGATTCTTCTCTTCTGCCGCAGAAGTCTCTTCGGCCACAAATAAAGCAGGGAAGCGGCGATCGCGCTGCCCGAATTGTTCCACCACCGACATCAGGGCGGGGAGGGTGGTGCGAATTTCGATGTCTAGCTTATCGGGATGGGGATGGTGTTGGGACTGCCACGGGAGGCGATCGCCAGTCTGCTCCGGAGTTACGCCTGCAAAGCCAGTCATGTCTGCTTGAAACCAAAGCACGGCCTCTAGCACGAAGGCAACGCGGTTGAAAAATGTGGCTCCAAAGCTCGATCTCGGCAACTTTCCCCACCTCCCCAGGCTCCCCAGGCTGATTATAGGGAGAAACTCTAGAGTGGGCTGGCGGAAGGCATGTCGTGTCATCTTGCATCTGTTGGATACAGGAGAACTTCAAGTGACTGACTTCACCCAAGACCGCCGCCGCCAGCTTACCGAGCAAAACTTCACCCTAGAGAGCATCACGATGAAATTTAGCGATCGCTACGAACGAGCCCTTATTTACGCTTCGCAGCTTCACTACAAGCAGTTTCGCAAAGTGAGCGCGACTGAAAATCTCCCTGACGAAGCCCGCATTCCCTACATCACGCATCTCGTGAGCGTGTCTGCCCTCGTGCAGCAGTACGGTGGCGATGAAGATCAGGCGATCGCGGCGCTGTTACACGACGCGATCGAAGATGGCCCCGACTTTACTGATA
>JBCBTL010000341.1:0-4012 GCA_039818705.1 Cyanobacteria bacterium J06639_1 | reverse complement strand
GTTGGGTTTTGCCCAGTATCGCGGCCACCGCAGGGGCACTCCTCGGCATTGGAGTGACAGACTCGATTAGTTGTGCCTTGGCCGAACGCGAAAGTCGATTGCGGTTGCGCCGCACGTTGGAACGGTACGTATCGGCTCCTGTGGCTGCAGAAGTCACGTTTCAAAAGGAAAACTTCGAGACGCTGCTGAAAGGGAAATCGCTTGAAACGGCGATTTTGTTCTCCGACATTCGAGGCTTCACGACGCTCTCCGACAAGCTGGAGCCGGAAGTCTTACTGCCTCAGCTCAACGAATATTTGGGAGCCATGGTTCAGGCGATTATGGCGCGGCAGGGCTGCGTCGATAAGTTTATTGGCGATGCCGTGATGGCTGCGTTTGGCTCGCCCGTCAGCTCGGGGGCAAAGCAAGATGCTCTCAATGCCGTGATGGCCGCGCTCGACATGCGGCAGGCGCTCGACGAGCTACGACAAACGTGGGCAGCACAAGGGAGACCCATCTTTTTCAACGGCATTGGCATTAATTTCGGAACGGCGATCGCGGGAAACATCGGCTCGCCGCAACGTCTGGAATACACGGTCATTGGCGATGCCGTGAACGTTGCAAGTCGCGTTGAAGCCTTAACCAAGGAATTCGGGATCGATCTCATCGTCACCCAATCGGTTTACGACCTCGTGGCGGACGACATCGATGTAGAACCGCTGGGAACGCGACAACTGCGAGGGCGGAGCAAAGATACGGCACTATATCAAGTTGTTGGTCTGAAAGGACAGGCTCGCGACGTGTTCGATCGCGTCCATCGCGACTACCAGAAGCACCGCGAGCAGCAGCAGGAACCCGCGATCGCGGCTGAATCAAAACTTTGACGAACGAGCTGTCCGCAGATTTGCCGATTTCGCGGGATTTTCTCTGAGTTAAGATGCCGCCAACCCTCTCAAGCGCACTGGTAGACTCTCACGCGCATTTGCATCCAGATCGTCTGTCCCTCGTCCTCATGTCCGATCGCGATGCCCTCGAAATTCCCACCTTGACCTTCGTCACCAAACCTGACGAACCGCTTCAGGTGGAGGTGCATCACCTCACTCCCGCACATCCCATTGCCTCGTTGGGAGTCCACCGGCATCGTTTTTTCGAGTTGGTCTACATCGAGCGCGGCAACGGCACCCATCAGTTCGGTCGCAAACAAGTTGCCACCGAAGCTGGGGATCTATTTGCAATCTCACCTAACGACGTTCACGACAGCCAGGGTCTAGCTGGCTGTCACGGCTGGATGATCGTGTTCAAAGCCGAGGCTCTCGGACTCTCGGATGTCAGTCCATTGGTTAATTTACCGGAAGAACTGCTGCTCATTTCATTCCTGCGCCCGTGCGATGTGGATGTCGGCCACTTTCATTTGCCCGCGGCCTCGCAGCGGGTTTGGTCGGAACGCTGTCGCACCTTGGCTGGCGAACTCGACCTCAAACAGCTCGGCTATGTCGAGGCGGTGCAGTCGTTGTTGCGGTTGATGCTAGTCGATACAGCTCGCTTAGCGTCAAAGCAATTGGAAGGCATTTCGGCGCAGTCTCGCCCCTTGCTGGGACAGGTGTTTCGCGTCATCGATGCCCGCTTTGACGAGCCCATTTCGCTGGCGGACGTAGCCGAAACGGTAGGGCGATCGAAATCCTATTTGACGAGTTTAGTGCGTCGGGAAACCGGGCGAACGGTTCTCGGGTGGATTTTGGAACGTCGCCTGCGGGAGGCTAAACGCCTTCTAGGCCAAACTGACTTATCGGTCGAAACGGTTGCTGAGACTGTCGGATTTAACAATCCGGCATATTTCATTCGTCAGTTTCGCAAATCCAACGGCGTTACGCCCCATTCCTGGCGGCAAGAATTACGATAATGTATCGAATTGCGCTCAAAAGTGACTTTGCAATACTGAAATTTCTCACAGCTCGCGGCGATCGATAAATCGTGTTATTCCGTCGGCAAATCGTCTCTAGGATCGGTCGAATCAGCTTCCTATAATTCGGGCAACGGCTTGAAACCCGCTTTGTCAGAGCATTTTAGCTTTGAAGCATCGCGAGCCGTGCAGAGGCTGAAAAAGGACTGTTTCCATGATTTCTGTACGAAACCATCCCGAACGATCGCCTTCGCAGACGATTCGGGAACTGGTCGATCGCGCTCTGAGAACCAAAGTGCTGACCCGCGACCAACGCGACTTGCTCGACACACTAGTGGAGCACAATTGTCTTGCCCGGGAGGATGTGTGCGCGTTGCGATCGCTGCAATTGGCTTTAGCGCGCAAAGACATTTTGACTTATCCCGATCTCTGCCTTTGAAGTGCGAGGAAATGACTCGTGGCACCGCAGTTCTATGCAAAAGGCGATCGCTACGTCCTCAACTTTTGTGCCAAGCATTTAGCGCGAGAGCTGAACGAACCGCGCCATCACTACAATCATCCGTATGCGGAAGATGAGAAGCGATCGCGCATTCTCGAACCGTGGCGATTTCCAATTGTAGATAGCTACAACAGCAGTGGAGATAGCAATGCTGATGATAGCAACAGTGGTGATGCGGCTGCGAATTACGACTGGAATGAGGTGACATTCGTTTACGACGCTCGCGATCGCGAGCCAATGCCCAGTTCGATTTCGGTAGTAGGAACGTTCGGCAATTTGTACGAACCGATACCGTTACAGCCCGTGCATTTTTTGGGTGACGAAACTGGATATTTTTCGATTACAACTGTCGTTCCCAAAGGTGAAGTTCATACCTATCACTTTTGGGTTGATGGAGCTTTCGAACTCGATTCCATTAATCCCCAACGGGCGATCTTGGATAACGGGAAAGCGCGATCGCGCTTTTTCACGCAGTTTTGTACCGAACGCATTACTTTTGAGCGCTGGGAAGCAGCGATTTTAGAGCGATTGACCGAGACGATTTTGCCATTTCGGACAGCAGATGGTGAAAACTTTCTCAATCGCTACTATCATCACCTCGGTCGCGATCTCAAAGCCGCTCAATTTCGGCACGCTCATCGCATCGATCGCTCGATCGGTGCTGTGAATTTTATCGATAAGTTACTCGCGCGAGAAGAAAGCCACTATCTGGGTGACTACCGCATTTGTTTGGATGAATGCGATCGCCTTCTCCGCCAGCGCAATCCTTTTCGAGAGCCCAATGTGATGTCACGAGAGATGTACGTCGAGCTTCATCAGGAAATGGCAGACGGCGCAGTCAACGGCTGGGATACCGCTCGCTATGCCAACCCGAACTTTTTCTTACAGCTCGTTCGTCGTCACGCGTATACGGGCGCATTTTCCCATCCCAAATATGGTGGAAATGCTGGGGCGGCTGGATGGGCATACCTAGCGGAGCGATCGCCTTTTGCGTGGCGCAATGCGATCGAATCTCCACTTGGCGTTAGTGCTGATTATCGAGGATAAGGCTTCTACATCTTGAGCATGAATAGAGGTACGAGTGATGGATTTCGATGCAGTCATTATAGGAAGCGGGGCGGGTGGTGCGCCGATTGCCCACCATCTGGTTCTCGCTGGAAAATCGGTTTTGATGCTAGAAAAAGGGCCATTGCTCTTTCCTCAATATCGCAGCTCGAATGGATTGAGTGATTTTAAACGAGATGAATTATTTTCAACCGGTTCGGAAAAGCGCATCCAGATTCCTGGCGTGAGTAATGTAGGTCAATCGTATTATTCCAGTCACGTCGAACCCGATATTAATGACGAGCCTCACATTTATCGAAATGCCAATGGAAGTGATACAGCCACGATTGAGGGATACACGGCTCAGTTGGTTGGTGGGGGCACGCAACTGTACGGCGGGGTTCACCTGCGTTTTTCTCCGAGAGATTTCAAACTCAAATCTTTTAATGAATCGCGCTCGAACTTAGCGAACGATCCCAATGATGATATTCGTCGGGAAGCTCGTGATTGGCCGCTGGACTATGACAAATTTGAAGCTTACTACGTTCGCGTTGAAGAATTAGTGGGCATAAACGGAACCGCAGACGGAC
>JBCBTL010000340.1:0-4014 GCA_039818705.1 Cyanobacteria bacterium J06639_1 | reverse complement strand
AAGTAGCGCAGGTGAGTATCGAGGGCGGAGAAGGGTTCGTCGAGTAACAGCACCTCGGGCTGACTGGCGAGAGCCCGAGCCATCGCCACGCGCTGCTGTTGGCCTCCAGATAGAGCTGTTGGATAGCGATCGCCCATCTCCTGAAGCTGGACTGCGGCCAACTGCGCGGCTACGACCTGTTGCCGCTGCTGGGGCGAGACATGGGCGGGCAAGCCGAAAGCCACGTTCTGAGCCACGGTGAGATGGGGAAAGAGCGCGTAGTTTTGAAACAAAACGCCAACGCGGCGATCGCGGGTCGGGAGGTCGATGCCCTGTTCGGAGTCGAACCAGACTTGCCCGTTGACTGCGATGTGCCCGGAATCCGGGGTTTCGATGCCAGCGATGCAGCGCAAAATCAGGCTTTTGCCAGCGCCAGAGGCTCCCAGCAGTCCGAGGGGATGGCGATCGGTGGAGAACGAGATGTCGAGCGTGAAACCGGGCAGGTGTTTGACGAGGGTGACGGACAGGGACGGTGCGGGTCGCGCTGTTGGAAGCGCGCGGGTGGTGAGGTCGAGGCGAGGCGATCGCGAGGCCGAAAGTTGAAGGGGGTCTATCCCTCGCAGTCGGCGTTGGAGCCATCGAATGCGGCGGGGCCACCCGTTCGCTAGCATTAAGCCACCGAGGGCGATCGCCAGAATGATGCCAGCCCAAACCGCTGCTTCGCCGAAGGCTCCGGCTTCCACGGCAAAATAAATCGCCATCGGCAGGGTCTGGGTTTTACCGGGAATGTTGCCCGCCAGCATGAGCGTCGCGCCGAACTCCCCCAGGGCGCGGGCGAAGGCGAGCGTCGTCCCGGCAACGATGCCGGGAAGTGCCAAAGGAAGAGTGACTTGCCAGAACAGTCGTAGCTCCGAGGCTCCGAGGGTGCGGGCGGCTCGTTCTAAATTGCTGTCGATTTGGGCGATCGCCCCCAGCACGGTTTTGTACATCAGCGGGAACGCCGTCACGGTGGCGGTGACGATCGCGGCGTACCACGTGAAGACGATGCTGACCCCCATCGTTTCCAGGAGTGCGCCGAGGGGGCCGCGTTTGCCGAACAGGAGCAAGAGCAAAAAGCCCAGCATTGTGGGCGGCAGCACCATCGGGGCCAGAAAGATGCCGTCGAGCAGCGATCGCCAGCGGCCTCGATAGCGGTGCATGAAGTAGGCCGCGGCAATGCTCAGCACGAACGTGATAGCCGTCGCCAGGGTTGCAATCCGCAAAGAGATCCAAAGAGGCGACAAGTCGAGCATGGGCGATCGGGGGCGGGCTGGGATGTGAGAGACTAGCGGCCTGTCACCAGGGCGGTTCGAGCATAGCCCTACGACGATGGAGGCAGCGGGTCGAATCCGAACTCGGCAAAGTTCTCGCGAGCGGTGTCGGTGGCGAGAAAGTCGATGAAGGTTTGAGCCGCTTCGGGATGGGGACTGCCTTCAATGACTGCGATCGGATAGGCAATCGGTTCGTGCGAATCAGCAGGGGCGATCGCCAGCACCTTCACTCCATCTGAGAGCGCGGCATCGGTGGCGTAGACGATTCCGACTTCAGCGTTACCGCTGGCAACGGCGGCGAGGCTGCTGCGCACGTTATGGCCGAAGACGAATGTCGGTCGCAATGTTTCCAGCATGCCAACGTGGATTAAGACCTGTTCGGCATACTGTCCGGCTGGCGTGCTGCGAAAATCCCCGACGGCAAAGCGATCGATTCCAACGGTGTCGAGCTGGGCGAAGGTGTCGAGCTGGAGAGAAGTCTGGGCGGGGGCGATCAGCACGAGGCGGTTAGAGACGACATCTTGGCGAGACGCGGAGGCGATCGCCCCACGCTCCGCCAGCTCGTCCATGTTGCGGGAAGCTGCTGAGAAGAAAACGTCGGCAGGAGCGCCCTGTTCGATCTGTCGCTGGAGCGCGCCAGACGATCCGAAGTTGAAATCGACTTCATTATCGGCATGGGTGGTTTGAAATTGAGGCGCGATCGCCTCCAAGACATCCTGAAGACTGGCCGCAGCGGAAACCGTAATAGCGGTCGTTTTTGGGGGGACTTTGATGGAGGCACGACTGCTACCCACCAGAGAGGGAGGCGAGCTGCGACCGACGGCCCACAAGGCCAACGTCAGGCTCGCTAACAATCCGAGCGACCATTGACGATGCGTTCTGACAGACATGACTACGACTCCTCAGGGCGAGGGTACAAACCGAGCTGGCGCGCTAATTCTCTAGCCGTAAACGCTAAGAACTCGGCGGCTCTTGGGTTGTTCTGGTGGGCGAAGAAGGCCGTTGCTTGCACCAATGCCTGTACCAGGCCAGCATCGAGCAGTTCGGGCGAACTATCCAACACCTCAGGTTCGGTGCCTGATGGACACTTTAGCAGGCGATCGATGAGGTCGAAGTAGCGTTCTTGCTGGGGGGTGGTGGTGAGTGTCGTCATGGCTCAGACTCCTTGCGGGATGGCGGGGGAGAGGGGTTGCTAGGGGGGCATTCCAGAACGGCTTGGAAAGGGCTCAAAACTGTTTGGCGGTTTGGGTGGCGGGCTCGAATTGAAAGCGGCTTTTGGGTTGGGTGTCGCCGTACAGTTGAAAGGAGAAGGCTAGCTCAGGCTCTAGGGTTTCCACTTGGTGAATAGCTCCTGGATGGAGGCTGAGAATATCTCCTGGATGGAGGATGCGATCGCCAACGGGTTCGATCTGAAATGGGTTTTTCAGAGGATTGGCACGCCGCCAAAAGGTGTGACGTTCTTCGCCGCGAATTTGACAGACAACCCCCCACGATCCGTGATTGTGAATGGAAGAGAGGGTTCCAGGCTTCGTCACGACATTTTGGACAGTTAAGGGGTAGCCAATTTCGTCATACAGCGTGGTGATGTTGACGCTAGCGCGATCGCTAGGAGCCGCGCATTGCGTTTTCACCCAATAGGAATTCACGATTAGTTGCCGCACTTTTCTACGAATTTGCGGCAGAAAATCCCATTCATCTAACTCGTGTGGCGCGTTGCCAACGATCTCGATAATTTCGGTGAGAAATTGGTGCAGGTAGTAGCGCTCCCGCAATAAATCCCAAGGGCGGGCAGCGGGACGAGGTTGGCATTGACCTCCTTCATCGACAAACCAGTCTCGGACATTCATGGGAGCACCTTCGAGCCTTGTAGCGAGCAATGAGTTCAGGGAGCCATCGAGCATTTCGAACCATCGACTGGAGACGTTTTCAGCATTCAATCCTCCTCGTCTTCCGCAGTGAGAATGCTGAGAATTAGCTCGGCTCCAAATTCGTTGTCCAAATCGACGCTGCAAATTCGAGTCGAAATGTCGATCGCCGCCTGAAATGCGCCCCACCGAGCCACCAAAATGCCCAGTGCCGTGTAAGCGCTGAGGTAGAGGCGAATGGAAGGATCGGAGCGGCGATCGCGCAAAATTGTCCGCAGTTTATCCCAGTCGTCCGGTAGCGATTCGGCTTGCTTGACGTGCTCCATCACTTGCAGAGCTAGGCGGCGCGCCATGCGATCGTTGTTCTTGTAAAAGAAGTAGCGATAGGCGCTCACCAAAACCTCCAAATTGGTCTCGGGATGCTGCAACGCTTGCAGAATATAGTGCTCCGAACGAGTGGTGTCTTCCCACGTCGCCACCGCTGCCAAAAGCAGGTTGGCGATCTCGCGAGGAACTCGATACCAAGGCGGCAGGATAGAGGTGGTGAGGAGAGCGTTCATGCCGAGTGCAGGCGGGGAGAGGGTGACTGGGGAATAGACTTGAGCGATCGCGATTCAGCATGTCCTAGTCGCGAGCTGCGCCAACCAAAGGTTCAGGAGCAGTGGGTTCCGGTGAGACGAACTGGGCGGCGATCGCGGGTTCGCGGACGGGCAACTGCTCGAACAGCTCCGTGCTGAGGTAGCGCTCGCCGAAGCTGGGCTGGTTGGCCCGCTCAAGCTCAGCCTTGGCCTTGGCTGCCTGGGCAGCGTCAGCCTCGATGGTGGTCTGGATCGAATCCCACATGCCCTCGAAGGACACCT
>JBCBTL010000339.1:0-4011 GCA_039818705.1 Cyanobacteria bacterium J06639_1 | reverse complement strand
CCAGAAGGGAAGAAACCGCGCCTTGCTGATCCCGAACGCCATGTTCACGACGAGAAACGGCCCGGTGGGGACATTTCTGACGAGCGCACTTGCGGTGAAGGCATTCCGGCCGATGAAGGACGACATCCCCCACTTGCAAAGCATTATTCGGCACTACCAGCAAACCGGATTTCTGACTGCCATTGACGATTTTGGGGCGGGCTACGCAGGACTCAATTTGCTGGCTGACTTGCAAACGGACTTGATCAAGCTAGACATGGCGCTGATTCGGGACATTCACCGCAGCCACAGTCGCCAGGCGATCGTCCGAGGCATTTTGCAGGTGTGTCGCGACCTCTCCATTCGCGTTGTGGCAGAGGGAGTCGAAACTCGCGAGGAATTCGTCATGCTGCGAAATTTTGGTGTGGAGCTATTTCAGGGGTACTACTTCGCCAAGCCTGCGTTTCAATCGCTAGCTCAAATTTCGGCGGCAAAATTTGATTGAGGCTTGAGGGCAAACTTTGTCATCGCAGGATGCTCCCCACACATCGAGTTACTGACCTTGGTCGCGTCCGAAAGGCGAGCTACGCTCGATCGCTTCAACGCGCCATCTCTTGCTGCGGCCGTACTTCTTCTGCTCCAGACGCGTAAAACGGTGGCCGTCGCGTGCGAATTGACCGCCGTGGTGGTGCGCTAAAGACTCCAAACCAGCCGGATAGCTGAGCCCTAACATATTGCAAATAGTTCGAGAGCAGAACACTCCCGTGCGGATTTTGGAGCTCGGTAACGCGAGCGATCGCGAACGGTTCTCGCCGAATTCATCTCGATAGTCCGTATCAACCTCTCCAAATTCGACATCTACCGAAGCCGATCGCGATCGGAGCGAGCTTTCGGATTGGAGTTGCGACACAGCCTGTTCCAATGTGGCAACTCGCGCAGCCAAAGCACTAATATCGACTCCCCTAGCAAGGGTTTCACGTTGGCTCGGGGTCTCGCTAATGTCCCCCCACTCGTCCAAACTTTTTTGCAGAAGCGTGTTGCACAAGTCAGCTACAGCTTCAACCCCGTCAGCTTCAGCTAACGCTTGAAGCTGCACGAATACATCCCGATCGACTTGCAGGGGGATGGAAATCGAGCTCGCACTTTTTCGCACGTGTTTGCACTACTACATCCCAGCTATTTACGGTATACCGTTTTCGAGTTTCACTTGGAGCGAGGAAAATGCTGAACTTTACAGTTGCTTTACGCTAAATTTCCGTGAATTTCACGAGAAACGTCCCTCATGCACTGATGCTGAGTATCTACCGTGTGAGATTGCCCCAACGTTTCGTTTGAAAGAGGGAGATGCATCACTCGTCCGGATCGGCAGTTCTGGAGTTCTGTAGGTCGGTCGTCATGAAGACCGGGAGGCTTGAAACACGATCGCCCCAAGCCCCTAGCGTTCTCACTTAAAAGCGTTCTCACCTTAAATCGAGACTACGACTCAGGCTCGAACACCTCTACCGTCACGAGTTCGCCGCCTTCAATCGCCCAGTGAGCGAACGCTCCGGCCACGTCGCCGTTGTCGTCGAAATCCACCGATCCGGCCGCGCCAATGTAGTCAATGTCTTGACCTGCGGCGATCGCGGCTTTAGCTTTCGCCCACTCACCTGGCAAAATGGGTTCGCCTGGAGCGTTCGCCACCTCTCGCAGGGCATCGCGAATGGCCTCGCCGTCGGTGCTACCGGCTTTTTCCATCGCCATTGCCAGCACCATCACGGCATCGTAGGCACCATCGATGTAGGGCTTGGGCGGCAGCTCGCCATACGCTTCCTCGTAGGCTTCCACGAATGCTTTATAGGACTCTGCTTCGGTGAGGGCTTGAGGCACCGTACCGAAAGCGCCTTCCAAAAACTCGCCCCCAATTTGCTCGATCACTTCCGGCGCTTTCATGCCGTCGGTGAACACGAAATCAGAGAAAAAGCCTTCTTCGAGCGCCTGCTTAAGAATCGTGATGCCGTTTTCGGGGTAGCCGATCAGTAACAGTGCTTCTGCACCGCTGCGAGAGAGTTGACCCAACTCACCGCGATAGGAAGCTTTGCCTGCTTCGTAAGGTACTGCCGCCGTCACCGTGCCACCTTTGGCTTCAAACGCGGTCGTGAAGCTTTCGGCCAACCCTTCACCGTAGTCATTGTTGATGTATATGGCCGCCAGCGATTCCATCCCTTTGTCATTGACGATTTCGGCCAGGGCTACACCTTGAAAGGCATCCGAAGGCACGGTGCGGAACAGAAAGTCCTCGTCCTCAAGAGTCGAGATCGTCGGGGATGTGGAGGCGTTAGAAATCTGAGGAACGCCGTTGGAGCTGGTAATCGTTTCGGCTACCGGGATCGTGTTGCCGCTGGAGAGCGCGCCGAGAACAGCAACAACTTGTTCGATTGACACGAGCTTCTGAGCAGCATCGATGCTGGGCTGGGCTGCTGTTTGAGTATCGCCAACGGAGAGAGCGAGCGAGCGCTCTAGCACCCCGCCATTGTCGTTGATGTGGTCGATCGCCAGGTTAATCCCGTTCAGAGTAGTTTCTCCAAAGGCTTGCAGGTCGCCCGTCATCGGCAGCAGAGCGCCCAACTTAATGGTTTCCTGAGCCGACGCAGGGACTGCTGCCGTAAAAGCTGCCGCCAACAGCGCGATCGGAAGTTGTTTCCACACGCGAGCCATATCAAACCTCCAGAAGACTTTATCGCCACTTCATGA
Source organism: Cyanobacteria bacterium J06639_1 (assembly GCA_039818705.1). Lineage (GTDB taxonomy): Bacteria > Cyanobacteriota > Cyanobacteriia > Thermostichales > PCC-7336 > JBCBTL01. Next base: position 1,299 of record JBCBTL010000339.1, on the reverse strand, counting down.
TTTCGTTATCTAGTCAGGACTGCTAGCGTGAAGAGAGTGTTCCCGATCGCTGGCTGCCTTCGTGATAGTTATCGACAATCTTTCCAAACATTTTGCGGGCGTTCGTGCGGTGGACGGATGCTCATTCGAGATTGAAAAGGGCAAGATCACGGGATTAATCGGCCCGAATGGGGCGGGAAAAACAACGCTTTTCAACACTGTGGCCGGGTTTTACAAACCGACGAGCGGACGCATCTCGCTCCAGGGAGAGGACATCACTGGATTGTCGCCCGATCGCCTGTTCCATCGCGGTTTGCTGCGCACGTTTCAAATTCCGCGCGAGTTCGGACGCATGACGGTGTTGGAAAATCTCATCGTCGTGCCGCCACAGCAGCGGGGGGAGAACTTATTTTCGTCTTGGTTTCGCTGGGGGCAGGTGCGCGCTCAAGAGCGGGAACTGGTCGATCGCGCCGAAGAGGTCTTAGCGCAGCTCAACCTGACTCACTTGCGCGAAGAGCTGGCTGGAAATCTGTCAGGCGGCCAGAAAAAACTGCTGGAATTGGGGCGAACCATGATGACCCCGGCAAGAGTCGTGTTGCTGGACGAACCCGCAGCGGGCGTGAATCGGACGTTACTGGCAGAACTAGCCACTGCGATTCAAACCCTCAACCGAGACGGGGGTTACACCTTCTGCATCATCGAACACGACATGGACTTAATCGAGCAGCTTTGCGATTGGGTGGTGGTGATGGCTCAAGGAAAAGTGCTGTTGCAGTCCACGATGGATGAGGTAAGACGCGATCGCACCGTTCAAGAGGCGTATTTGGGCAATGCCATTTAGTCCCAACCGGGCGCTCTCACTAGGGCTGAGCTTCGCGGCTGCGGAGCCTCTCTGTTGGAATCTCACAAGCCAAATAAACCTCGACTGAAGTGGTACTCTGTCAGCATCTCATCAGGAATTCTCATGCTGTCTGGACGTACCGCCGCCACGATTGCAGCAGTTTTTCATCCCGATCGGACAATTCGATACGCACTGCCGCTGCTCACCTGTCCGGTGGCGGCAGGCTTTCCTAGCGAAGGCGAAAATTACGTTGAGGGCAGACTCGACCTGAACCGCCATCTCAGCGACCATCCTGCGGACACGTTTTTCGTGCGGGTGATTGGGGATTCGATGCTCGGCGCAGGCATCAATCCCGGAGATTTACTGGTGGTCGATCGCGCCCTCGAACCCCGCGACGGCAAAATCGTCATCGCGATTGTCGATAGCGAACTCACCGTTAAGCGCCTCAGACTCGATCGCGATCGCCTCCACCTCGTTCC
>JBCBTL010000338.1:0-4021 GCA_039818705.1 Cyanobacteria bacterium J06639_1 | reverse complement strand
GCGGTTAGCAATTCGATTTGATTGGTCTGGAGATTCAAGACAGCAATATTCGTTCTCTGAAAATCACTGACCGTGAACGCGATGAAGTTTCCATCTGGAGACACGCTCGGGTTCTCGGCAAAAAGATTTTGAGCGCCTAAATTCGTAACTAGATTCGCAGTAGAGTTGGCTAAATCGGCCACTCCCAATTCCGACCCGAATTTATAAACGAAACGATTACCGTCTGGGAACCAAGCCGGATTGACGGCCTCGGAATCCGGAAGAACAACTTCGTCTTCGCTAGCCCCCTCTCGGAGCAGGCCGATTCCTCGGGTGGTTGCGGCAAACAGCACGTCGTCATTCACGGGCGACCAGTCGGTTTCATTCGTAAACGCTGAGAACCAAGCTGAAACATCCCCAGTGGTGCCGCCTGCTGCTGGAATGCGCAGCGGGTCGGCTCCCAAAATAAATCCGATATCGGTGCCGTTGAATTGCCAGCTCGTATCGAGGACGGCATCCGCTGCGCCACATCCATCGGCCACGAAGACGAGATTGGCCTCGATCGCTTCGTCGGGTTGGATATCGAGAATCGCGCCTGGATTGCGCTGCTTGCTCGTGCCGCAGACTCCCGAGCTGTAGGAAATGACGGCAAACTGCGCTCTTTGCTCGCCGAGGTCTGCGACGTTGGGAATGTCGAAGGTCGTGCTTTCTCCCAAGGGAGGTAGCGTTATCGGGAAAGCGCGCTCGGCTCCCTCGATGTAGACAATAAACGTTCCCACCGGATCGAATACGACGTTCTGATAGTTGTTCGTCAGCGTGACGCGAACGCTGCCCGTCTCGAAGCTTCCGCCTTGAATGCTTTCAAAACTGGGGGCATTGGTTACCCGTCGCAACTGACTGCCATCCGCTGAAATGGCGAATACGTCACTGCTCAACGCTGTAAATACGGCTTCGTGGTCGCTGTCGAACGCTAATTCGGTTCCGTCTGGTTTCCAATCGAGCGATCGCAATTGCGTAATCGTGTCGGGTGCCTGCCACAACGTGCTGCGCCCCGTCCCGTCGGGCATCACCGTATCGATGCTGACTGGGGTTCCGCTACCGTCTGTCACTACGAATGCAATCTGATTCATCGCCGGAGGTAAAGGCGTTGGGGTTGCCGATGGCGTTGGAGTAGGGGTCGCAGTGGGAGAGGGCGAAGCTGAGGGCGTGGGAGAGGGTGAAGCTGAGGGCGTGGGTGAGGGCGAAGCTGAGGGGATTGGGGTGACGCCGGGTGATGGTGATGCTGTCGGGATAGGGGTCGTGCCGGGAATGCGGGCGATGTCCGTGCCGCTCAGGTTCCCCGTTGGGATGAAAAAGTTGGCGCTAGAGGCGATCGCCTCGACATCCTGGCGCTGAGTGCTCGGTAAAACAGTCGTGGCGTACAACACGGCAACGTCAAGCAGGTCAGGCTGTCCCTGAGCGATCGCCTTACTCGAAAAGTCTGCATTGTCTGCATTCGGTAGCGGGTCGAGTTCGCTTGCCACGAAATTCGCACCGGGGAGGAGTCGATTTGCCCGTTCTGCCAGATTTTCGGCGGTGAGGCTCTCCCCTGGCAGACCGCTGGCAGCTAGCGTCAGCGCCACATCCTCTAGCGCGAGACCCGTTGGGTCAGTTTCCCGAAACAGCGGCGCGAGACTTGCTCGCGCAGAGACAGCAGACGGTGGCGCAGAGGGGGATAACTCTGAAGGGGGTGTAGAAACACCAGCCTAGACACCACTTGAGGGAGGTGAAACGCTCGTGACAGAAGACTCGCTGGAGCACGCCCCTACGAGCAAAACGCTACAAACAATCCCTTGCCACCGTTTCATTGTCATTTATTTGCACTCCTATCTGCTGATTTGCGCAGGCATCACTGCTACACATACCATGAGGTCGCGATCGCCTCTTTGAGGGACGTACTTGAGAACCCACCTCAACCGCTTCCTGCGCCGTTGCGCCAAGAGAAAACCTCCGGCAACGAACTCAGACAGCTAAACTAAACGATGGCAAGCGCAGATATGTGACATCTCTGCTGCAAATGCTGCTTTGCACTTACTAATCCGTGGCTGGCTATGGCTCGTTCCAAACTGACCGATCGCGATCGCGAACAGCTCGTCGAGCTGTATCGCACCACCAACACCACGCTGCAAGGGTTGGCCGACCGGTTTTCCGTGAGCTACAGCACGGCTTCGCGCATCGTTAAAGAAGCCATTCCTGCCAAGGAATATCAAGCATTGGTGAAAGCCAAGCGAGCTGGAGGCGATCGTAAATCAGCCGCCGCTGTCGCCGAACCTGAAGCCACTCAGCCTTCCCTACTGGATAGCGTTACTCCCCCCGACAGCTTGGCCGACGCGCCCGAATCTACGCCTCAAGAAGATCCGTCGCCGCCATCTGAAGCGGCGATCGACGAAGATATCGAGATAGCTGAAGAGGGCGCGAGCGAGGAAGAGGGCGAGGTAGACGAAGATATTGAAACTGAAAGCGAGGAAGACGATGAATTTGCCGATGAATTCGAGGACACCTCGGAGGAAGAGGCCTCCATTGCGGCTGAGCTGATGGATGACGAAGACGAAGACGAAGACGATATCAATGCAGCTATGGATGATGATTCAGATGATGACGAAGACGATACGGATGATGATTCAGAAGAGGACTTTGACGACGGCAGCGAAGAAGACGATGCCACCGTCGATGTCACCGTGCGGGATTTAGAGGATATTGACTTGCCGCAGCGCATTTACGCCGTGGTCGATCGCTTTCAAGAACTGTCCTCCGCGCCGCTGGCTGACTTCAAACACTTAGGCACGATTCCCGATGATTTGGCGCGGGCGACCACCCTGCCTGTTTTTGACGAACATCGCGTAGCGCGCCGCTTCGCCGATCGCGCCAAACGCCACGACAGACAGAAAAACCGCCCCATCGCCTTCCCTGCCCATTTCGTGTGGGTGACGCGATCGCAACTGCGCGCCAAAGGCATTGAATACTTGCTCTACGACGGTCAGATCTACGCGCTCTAGCTAGGCAAGGCGATCGCCCGATGGCCCCCCGCCCGCTACTCGAACACCGCGCCGCGCGTTACGAAATTCAGCTTCATCCCCGCCGACACCGACTTATTTTCGCCAAAACGCGCGCCCTCCAGCCGCGCCCCCGTCAGGACGACATCGAGCAGATTGGCGCGGAGAAAGGTGGCTTCAGATAGACTGGCAAGCTTGAAGTTTGCCCCGATCGCGATCGCCTCGGTTAGGTCGGCACTGAGCAGATTGGCTCGCTCGAAATTCGCCAAACTTGCATCCACCCCGCGCAAATCGCAGTCGCTCAAGTCCGTCCAGGTGAAATCAGTGCCGATCAGCTCGGCGTTCGCCGCGATCGCTCCCGACAAATTCGCCAGCCCCACATCTGCGCCCCCCAGATCCGCCCCGCGCAGATCCACCCCGCTGAGATTGCACTTGTGGAGATTGGCTCCGCGCAAGTCGGCACGTCGCAAATTCGCCGAGCGCAAATCCGCACCTGCCAAGTTGATTCCACTCAAATTTGCCGCCTGCAAATCCGCCAAATGAAAATCCGCTTCGGGAGCAATCGCCCCCTGCAAATCTGCCCCCCGCAGACGGGCTCCGTGCAAATCCGCCCGCTTCAACACGGCTTCCGTCAGCTTGGCCAAGCGCAAGTCTGCCCAGCTCGCATTGACATCGCTCATGCGCGCCGCAGTCAAGTTCGCGCGGCGCAGGTCGGCTCGATACAAATCCGCCCCTTCAAGCAGCGATCGCCGCATCGTCGCGCGGAAAAGACAGGCGCGAACGAACTGAGTTCCGTCGAGTGAAGCGCGACTGAAATTCAACCCCGACAGGTCGGCTCCGCTCAAATTGGCCTCGCGCAGATCGACCCCCACGAGCTGTTGAGGCAAAGAGAGCGAGCTGTCGTCGCTCGCCGCAAGCGTGTCGCTGCCATCCTGTTCGTCGGGCTGTGATGATGCTGCACTCAAATCAGGCATTCGTAACGCTCTCAAACCGGGCGGGCGATCGCGAGG
>JBCBTL010000337.1:0-4022 GCA_039818705.1 Cyanobacteria bacterium J06639_1 | reverse complement strand
CAAGTCGAGCGAGTTCTCCAGAGTTAATCGCGCGGGCGGCGATTGCCTGTCCGAAGCGGGACGAATGAATGTTGGCGTTGGACTGGAAGCTTTCGAGCGCGAGCAATGCGTCGGGATGGCCGATGGCAATGCCGATGCGTTCTCCCGGCAGACCGGCCTTCGACAGACTCATGCAGTGAATCACGTTATCGCCCCACACGGGCTGCATGTCGGTGTAGGTCAGGTTGGGGAACGGGGGGGCGTAGGCGGAATCGATCAGAACGGGCACGTTGCTGGCGGCTGCCATCGCGACGATTTGCTTCACTTCAGCATCGGTGACGACATTGCCCGTCGGGTTGCAAGGGCGCGAAAATAGGACGGCTCCAGTGGAATCATCGACCTGAAGGCGATCGAAGTCGGGGCGATATTTGAATCGGTGTGGCCCCAAAATGTCGATCGAAGGTCGATAGCTGCGAATTGCTCCGTCTGTCAGGCAAACGCCACCGTAGCCGGTGTAATCGGGGCTGAGCGGCAAGACGATAGGGCGCATGGCTCCGCGCTCGTCACGACCGCCGAAAGCATTGGCTGCGTAGAAGTACAGCGATTGGCTGCCGGGGGTAATCAGGACGTTGCGGCGCGTGATGCCCCAGCCGTATCGGGTATTAAAGTCAGCGACGATCGCCTCGATCAGGGGTTCGTATCCCTGACTGGCACCGTAGCGACAAATGACAGTGCCGAACTCGTCGCTGTCGAGCAATTCTTGAGTGTATTCTCGCCACATCGCCACGATTTCCGGCAGAATCACCGGATTGCCCGCACTCAAATTGATCCAAGAGCCGTCGCCCGCCCGCAGCGTTTCGACGATGTCTTTCATAATGGCGCGCACGCCCGTCAACCGAGACATGCGTTGGCCGACTTGGGTCAAATGAGGTTCCACGGATGCCAAATCCTCGCACGACGAGCATTTGTCTACTGTAGCGTTTTCCTCCAAAAGGCTGTAGTGCCCGCTACGAGAATGCCTGACTTCTGCCTCAGGCAGCTTGCACCTCACTCAATCTCTCTGTCAGTTGAAACAACCGAATGTCAGCCTCGGGGAAGCCGCGATCGCGTTCGTCACATACAGCACATGTCTCAGACAGCCGACATCTCGGGCAACAGCGTCCGCGAGCCGATAGAGTGATAGGAACGCCTCGCGATCGCGAAAGCTGTTTTCGGGCTCGGGCTGCGTTCGAGGCCGAACCGTCGCTCAGCATGTAGGGCGATCTCGACTTGGCTAGTGACTGACTATTGCGGCAGTAGTAAGCGTGATGACGTTCGATCTGACAGCTCGCCAGCAGCATATTTTATGGGCGACCGTGCGCAGCTACATTGTCACGGCAGAACCAGTCGGGTCGAAGTCGCTGGCCGATACTTACGATCTGGGGGTGAGCACGGCTACGATTCGGAACGCGATGGCCGTACTCGAAGATATCGGTTTGCTCTTTCAACCCCACACCTCGGCTGGACGCGTGCCCTCCGACACGGGCTACCGGGTGTACGTCGATACCATGCTCGACGACTCGGATGCCTTGCAAAAGAGCATCGGGCGATCGCTGTCTCAACAGCTCGAATCTCGCTATAGCGACAACCTCGACAGTCTGCTCCACAACGCCACCCAAATTCTGGCGGCGCTGAGCGGCTACATCGCGCTAGCGACGGCTCCAGCCGCCGATAGCGCGATCATCCGTCACCTTCAGATCGTGTCGGTCGATCGGCAACGACTGATGGCGATTCTGGTTACGGATGCCTACCAAACCCATTCCATCCTGCTCAATTGGGAACCCGAAGAGCAGGGAGCTGGTCTGGGGTACGCCATTGAAGGAGACTTCATCCCTTACGGCTCGGATTCGCCCGAAACCGCCCGCAACGCTCAACTGCCACCGCTATCAGAAGACGATTTGCAGGTGTTGAGCAATTTCCTGACGCTGCAACTGCGCGGGCGCACCGTCGGCAATCTCATGTCCATCGACTGGGAGGAGGCCACTCGGATCGCGCGATCGCGCGCGGACTGGCTGCGATCGCTCTTGGACGCGCTCGCTCGCAAATATCTCCAGCCCGCCGTCGGCCAAGTATTCATGGGGGGCGTAACCGAGCTGATGCGTCAGCCCGAATTTGCCCAAACCCAACGGCTGCGAGCGATCGTGCAGCTACTCGAAGACAATCAAACGCCCTTAGGTACCGTGCTGACCCCCCTGCAGCCCGGTCGCGTGGCGATTACTATCGGTGCAGAAAATCCCCTGCAACCCATCCGACACTGTTCGCTCGTTTCAGCAGGCTACTCCTGCGGCACGGTGTCTTTGGGGACGGTCAGCCTGCTCGGCCCCACGCGCATGTCTTACGAAAGAGCGATCGCTGCCGTTAAAGCGACCGCTCGTCATTTATCTTCAACCTTAAATCGAGCGTATTCCTAGAGCACGCGCTAGCGTAGAGGCGAAGGAACTGCAACCGCATTTCCCACAGCGATGCGCTCGATATGATGGCCTCATCGCTCGCTGGACAATTCACACTTATTCGCACTCGACGGTGCCACCATCATGAACACTCCCGGTCTTAGCATTACTGAACGCATTGACTCGTTCGACCCGGAGCATTTGTTGCAACGGTACCGCCGCGGGGACGACACGTTTGTGGCCGTCAGCATGACCCGAGCCGACCTCAAAGGGGTCAACTTGTCCGGCATTTCCCTCAGTCGCTCGAAACTCAACGGGGCATGTTTGCACGGCGCTCAGTTGCAAGGGGCAGACTTTTACAAAACCGATTTGAGCGGGGCGGACTTTAGCGAAGCCGACCTCAAGCAAGCGAAGCTCAGGCGCGCGCACCTGCGTCACGCCAACTTTAGTGAAGCGTCGATGGCTCAGGCGGATTTGACCGGAGCCATTCTGGTCGAAGCCAATTTGCATCGTGCCAACTTGGGGCAAGCCATTTTGATGCGATGCATGTTGCGGGGGGCGAATTTCTTTGAAGCGAATCTCCAACAGGTGGATTTTTATAAAGCCAATCTGTTCAAAACGAATTGCAGCGGTGCCGCTATGCAAAGCTGCAAGCTCAAGCGCACCAATGCTGGCGAAGCCGATTTTCACGAAGCCAATCTTACCCGCGCGGATTTGACGGGTGCTGACCTGACAGGCACGCGATTGAGTCGCGCCAACTTGTGCAGCGCGACCCTAGCCTCGGTCAATGGCACGGGGGCGATTTTCGAACATGCCAATCTGACCAACGTCAATGCGCTTGAAGCCGAATTGGGCGCGGCAGATCTCACCGGTGCCGATTTGCGCGGCGCGAATTTTCAAAACGCTAATCTGAGCGACTGCGATCTGAGCCACGCGAACTTGACCGATGCCAATCTCACCGGCGCTAATCTCAGTCGCATCGAACTAGAAGGGGCGATTTTCTTCAATACCACCATGCCAGATGGCTCGGTGTCTTATGGCAGCACGGCACAGCCCCTGGCGGAAAGCGCGACGCAGCCACCTGTGCAAGATCCCGCTCCTGACGCGAGCAGCGTTGTTGTACCCACAATAGCGATTGAAGACGCGCGCCAAAACGCCGACGCGCGCTCGATTTTGGAGCGCTACGCAGCAGGCGATCGCGATTTTCCCGATATTGCCCTCAGGCGCGTCCAGCTATACGGAGCCTATTTGCGCGGTGTCAACTTCAGCCACGCTGATTTAACGGGCACCTATTTGCGTCAGGCTACGCTCGCGGGCGCGCGCTTCCCCGATGCCATCTTGCGGGAAACCTGTTTGATCGAAAGCAACTTGTGCGAGTCGGACTTAACGGCTGCAATTTTGGCAGCGGCCGATCTGCGCGCTGCTAATCTCGGAGATGCCTGTTTGGCCCGAGCCAATTTACAAGAAGCCAACTTGCGGCAAGCCAACTTACGAGGAGCCAACCTGCGAGGCTGCAACCTGCAACAGGCCAACCTGCGCGATGCCATTCTCGACAATGCCAATCTTGCGGATGCCAACCTCACCGGAGCTTCCGTTCTCCCCGGTCAGCTTGAG
>JBCBTL010000336.1:0-4031 GCA_039818705.1 Cyanobacteria bacterium J06639_1 | reverse complement strand
CATATCGGGGGCGTTCCGTTCCAGATGGAGTCAAAACCGTCGTCAGCGACCAGAATGCCATTCTCAACTTCGGCAGCTTCTTGAAGGGAGAATAAATCTCAGCCCGCTCCGCGAGTAATCGCGATCGCTTACTCCTCTCCTTCTGGTCGTGCCGCACGTTTGTGACGACGATAAGCCGAGGCTCCCCAGGCAAGGGCGATCGCCCCACCTGCCGTAGATATAGGCTCGGGCACGGGTTCCGTCGTACCCGCCTTAATTTGATATGCCAAGTTTGAGTTGGTAGGGGTCGGCCCCGTCCAAGCAAACGTTGATTTGCCTTCCAACAGGAACGGAACGCCCCCGATATGGCTAATTTGCAGGTACTCGACCCCGCTGGTCGTTAGCAGCGACTCCGAGATCGGAGTATTGTTCAACACCAAATCGAACAGTGCGAGCGAGCTAGACGTGTTGGTGTTGTTGAGCGTGCGAGTGCGCAGAAATAGATCGGAGATGGAGCCGGAAAATGTGCCGTTGAGGGTGACTCCACCCACGGTATAGGCCGCATTCGTCCCGTCGAACGCCAACGAGAACTCTACCGGATCGTCATTCGGCCACACCCGCTGCCCCTGGGCGACGGGCGAAGCATTGTTTTTGGGGTCGAGCAGATCGAACTCTTGAGTTCCGTTTGGAGCGTTATTGCCAATGCGACTTTGAGCGACAAATTCCTCGACGAAACTGCCGCTATCGATCAGCGATTTAAATCCGGCATCGTCAAGATCCGATCTAAGGGAGACGGAAAATGCGGATGCGGCCTCGGGGGCGATCGCTTCCCCCACCCCTAAAGCTCCCAAGGCGATCGCAGCGGGGAAGACAAGACGCAAAGCAATACGAGAATTCACGCGAAATGAAAACATGGCTGTCACCATATTCAGCAAAAACACAGGATTAATCCGTATGATATTGACGTTTAGCAGTATATGCAAGCTTCATTGCGTGTTATTACACATTGATCGGAGTCGATCTGGAAGTCGATCGGACTCTTTTGTTCGAGATGTAGTTGTCTCGGGCGGTGATAATATTCAGCCGGGCTTCTAGGAACTTCGTCTGTGGAGTGATGGAGTCAGATGTGACGGTCGGGCAGGATCAAAGCTTAGCCAGATCTCCCAGAAATTAGGCGAGATCGTCTTCAAATGGGTCTTCATCCTCTGCTTCGGGCGGGAAGTCGTCTTCTGGGTGCCGATCGCGAGGTAGATGAGGCGTGTCTGAAGAGCGATCGCTTGGATGGTGCTGGCGATCGGGTAGGGGCGGGCGGTGCTGGGGCAGTCGCGGGCTGTGGCGCGGTTCCAAATGGCGATCGTGAGGATCGGCTAACAGCAAGCCGCGCAGCGTAATCAGTGACGTACCCGCACCGACGAAGTGAGCCGCAATGATGAAGATCAAGCCCTGAATGACCAACAAATCCAGCGGTTGAATGGTGCGGCTGGGGTCGTTAATGATGCCGGGTACGAGGGTCATGGCAACGGTGGCGAGAGCGACAATGATGCTTTCGATCGCCCCCAAAGCAATCAACATGCCGAACAGATGGAGACCCGTTTTGAAATCTCCCAGTCGTACCAGCGATCGCTTGGACGGCCAGCGCTTGGCATCGGGCGATCGCAGTTGTCGGCCTGCCCGCACGTCCAGCAATTTTGCGAGCACGCCAATGGCGAGAATGACTAAAGCTAGCGAAGCCAGCCCTAGGCCGAAGGCCGTGCCGGGATGATTGAGTCGTTCCCGCGCTCCGGCAAATAAGAGGATCGCTCCTGCACCAATGCCCAAACCTAGTTCCAGCCAGAATCCCGCCCAGCCGACGATCCGGAAAATGCTGGCGACGCGCAGGCGCGTTTGGGTGAGGGCTTGGGTCGAGGGGCTGTCGGGCATAGCGCAGGCACCGCAGACACAACAGAAGCAGAACGGAACTCGCAAGCGTTCCCCACTGCCGATCTCATTATCTCGAAGGAATGCGAGGATACCGCCCGGAACTCTCCCTCAATCGGAACTCTCCCTCAAGATGAGGGGGTAGCCGCGTTTCGCTGACGGCGGCGGAAACGCGCTTTGGCTTCCTCGGTCGTGTCGTTAATGCAGTGAGGGCAGCTGACCCCGGCTTCAAAGGCATCCGAAGCGCGATCGCGCTGGTCGAGGGGATAGCCGCACGCGAGACAAATCTCGTAGCGACCGGGGGCGAGGCCGTGCTTGACCGCCACTCGTTCGTCAAAGACAAAGCACTCCCCCTGCCAGCGACTCTCTGATTCTGGGACGGTGGCGAGATAGTTCAAGATGCCGCCCTTGAGGTGATAAACCTGCTCGAACCCGCGCGATCGCAGTAGCGCCGTGGATTTCTCGCAGCGAATGCCGCCCGTGCAAAACATTGCTACCTTGGGCTTCTCGCGCAGTTCCTCTGCCTGTCGTACCCACTCCGGCAAGTCGCGAAAGTCGCGGGTGTGCGGGTCGATCGCTCCGGCAAACGTCCCGATCGCTACTTCAAAATCATTGCGTACGTCTACCACGACCACTTCAGGGTCGTCGATCAAGTCGTTCCACTGTTCCGGGGGAACATAGGTGCCAGCGAGTCGGGCGGGATTGACCTCCGGCACTCCCATCGTCACGATTTCCCGCTTGAGACGCACTTTCATCCGCTGAAACGGGATCTCGGTAGTGGGGGATTCTCGATGCGTTAGATCGGCCAAGCGCGGATCGTTACGCAGATAGGCAATGACGGCCCGAACGCGATCGCGTTCTCCGGCGATCGTGCCGTTAATCCCCTCTGGAGCCAGCAGCAGCGTGCCTTTGACCTCGCGATCGCGGCAGACCCCTAGCAAAGGCGATCGAAGCTCGGCACAATCGGGCAGTTCAACAAATTTGTACAGGGTGGCGGCGATGAGGTTTGGCATGATCTGATCGGGTCGAATCCAGTCGAGCTGTAACGATTACAGAGTGTTGAGAAAATTGGCGAGCGAGACTTCCCACAGCGGGCGATCGACCCCGATGAGCTGGTGGTGTCCGGCCTCCGGCGAGGTAACGAGCGTACTGGATTCGGGCAGATTTTGAAAGATTCTTTCGATTTCGGCAACCGTCATCCACTTGTCCTGTTCGCCATGGATGACAAGAGCCGGACAATTGACATCTTTGGCAAATCGTTTGGGATTGTGGCCGAAACCGTTGAAACCGTGTTGCAAACCACCCCAAAACACGACCATCTCCGCGATGGGAGAGGCAGGAATATTGTGATGGTTGAGGCGACCTTTGACCGCGTCAACCAACGTTGTAAACGGTAGCTCCAACACGATCGCATTCGGATCGATGTCATATTTTGAAATTGCCCGCAGTACGGCAGCACTGCCCATCGACACTCCATACAGCACGATCGGCGCGTCGGGGTACTGCTCGCGCGCGTACTCGAATGCCGTCACCACGTCCCGCGCCTCCCGCATCCCGATCGTGATAGACGTGCCACTCGACCCACCCGACCCTTGAAAGTCAATCAGCCAAGGCTCGTATCCCAGCGCCGCAAAACTCTCGCCGGGGCCGATCAGTTGGCCGCTTTTGGTACCGAGGTTGCCGTGAAAGAGGAGGGCAATTCCGCGCTTCGGTTCCTGCCAAGAGGGCATCTGCCACATCTCTAGCCAAGCGGAATCGTTGATTTCAATGCGATGGGTGGAATAGGCTAAGCCGCGATCGCCTGGAGTTCGCCGATTCTGCGGTTTCGGCACTCCCAATCCTGCTGCACCCGGCTCGCGAACGTGAGTCATGTGATAAGCCGCGATGAAGCTGAGACCGTTAACGGCGAGAAACGCGATCGCCGCCCCATACAGCCATTGCTTTCGTTTGAGAGGAGCCATAGTTGACTTCGTGAATGACGTTAGGGGCTGCGTGAATTGAATGCGACGTTCCACGACCGAATTTTAACCAACTCACTCAACATCCACGAGCTGCCCTGGAGTCGCGATCGCCCTCAACCTCACGTCCCACGCCTCGCGGGGCAGTGATTCCTTCACGAACCCCTCCTCCGGCAC
>JBCBTL010000335.1:0-4034 GCA_039818705.1 Cyanobacteria bacterium J06639_1 | reverse complement strand
AATTCTCAGGCTGTGCGATATACAAGTCGAAATCTGTTCCGCGTAATTCGTATGTTTCGGCACGGGTTGTAATCGAAGTCACCGCCAGCCTCCAAAGTCAACGTCACGAGCGTAATCCTTTCAGAATTTGCCTGTATTGAACGTTTGCGACATCTACAAATAAAAAATGGTCGGGTCGAAGCTAGCCTGTTGCGTTGAGGAGGCAAACGCTTTCGCGATCGCCGATCTGTCTTCAGCGCGATATCGACCAGGGGTTCGGTTTAAATAACGGTTCCACTCCCGTATGGCATGAGACTGGTCGGCAAACTCCTGCGCAGGACTCGGAGGCAGTGGCTCCACATTGGCTCGAACGCTGCGCTGCAAGCGATATAGGTTTGTGACTTGCTTCGGACTGATGCCGAGATGACATCGAAATTCACGCTGTAGCGTTCTCGGCGTCATGCCGAGGCGATCGCAAGCTGTATCGACGCGCGCATTAGACACGAGAGCCTGATGAAGCTGCACGTAACGATCTCTCGCGGAAGTAGATATTGCGCCCAGCGCGTTCGAGAACCAAGTATCCATCGCGTGTTTTACATCATCAATGCGAAGTTCGTGTGGGAAACATTGCCAAAACTTTCCCGCTTCGCGATCGCCCCAAATCCCGGCAACGTCGAGCAGATTTTCCGCAGAATCTCGACCGATATTTGAAAATAGAGTCATCATGCCAGGAACAGTTAGAATCGCCATAACAACTCAACCACTATGCACTGAAAGTGCATAGGTTCTGCTGGGACTGAAAGTCCTCTACTCCAGTAGAAAATTGTCATTATCATGGTTCGATGGCTCTCGATGATGTTCCAGATATTCCGCCACCACTGATTCACTTACATTCCCTGTACTCCAGGCTCCATAGCCGATCGCCCAGAAGTGCTTCCCCCAATAGCGCTTCTTTAGCTCTGGATATTCTTGCTGGAGCATCCTTGAGGTTCTCCCCTTCAAACTCTTCACTAGCTGACTAATCGACTTTACCGGTGGGTATTCAATGAGCATGTGGACATGGTCTTTACTCACTATCCCCTTCACAATCCTGACATCCTCACTGTCACAAATCTGGATGATTAGCTCACGACAACGCTGTTGGATTTCTCCCTTCAGCACTGGGTATCGATACTTGGTGACCCAGACGAGATGGGCCGTTAATCGACTGACGCTGTGGCTACCTCGTCGATTCCGTGACATTCATGCAAGCCTTCTACTTTGACTCGATTCTAGAAAATGGGTGCTAAAGCCTCCCACTAAAGTGGGTAGTTTCTACTAGCGTGTTTGGGACAATGAAGTTTCCGGCTGAGAAATCCATTTGCGCGCGCGTGTCTGAATTCCTAACAAGCCGACTTTTGGGTGAAGCGCACCTGACTCGTGGTAGGAACGCCTGCCGAAATTAGCGCTCAATACACCAATGGGTTCGGGACACGTCCAGATGGGATTTCCCACATATTCCCCCGACATGTCTTCAACAACTCGGTAACTCAGCACGTAGGGTCGAAGGTTATGGTGAGGGGCGATCGCTATTACACGCAAATCCACGCTCCAAAGAAAAATTCAATATAACAGCTCAAACAAAAAAGATGTCAGTGAATTGACTATAAAGACTTAAGTGCTATTTGCAGAGGTTGAATTAGGTGTTTTGGGCAAGCATCTTGTAGGACTACTGAATCGCATTTTTGAAACCGACAGAATGTCTCGATCGCTTGTACAAATGCAGAAATTACCAAATCTTTATCAAAACTGTGTTGCTCGAAATATAGCGACTTGATTTCTAGTTGACTGAGTTTTCGATGAGCTTTACAATCCATCCGCCCGATGAACGTATCGCGATACAGCAGGGGTAGAGAAAAGTAGCCGTACTTTCGCTTAGCGGCGGGTACGTAGCACTCTAATTGATAGTCAAATTGAAATAGTGCTTTGAGGCGATCGCGCTGGATAACGCTGTTATCGAACGGCGAAAGAATCAACATGCGATTACTCGCGCGGGGAAGAGGCCATTCGAGCGCACCTGCCTCCAGCAGAAAGACTTCGCCATTGCTCAACCGTACTTGCTCCAGTTCTCTACTTGCCAGCTTTGCGTCTACTAAGGCTTTCACCACCTTGCGTAGCTTAGGATTACGACGCTGGTAAGTCAGTCCTTTGAGCGACACTAGCCCGTGGCATTGCAATTGTCGATCGACTAAATGCGCGGCAAATTCTGCGGTGCTGGGCATTCGTGTATCGACGTGAGAGGGCAGTACTCGTTCGGTAAGGTCGTAGACTTTTTGGAAGCCCTCGCGATCGCTCACCATCAGATCGCCTTCCATATACATCTGTTCGAGCGCCTTTTTTGCTGGCTTCCAATCCCACCAACCCGAACGTTTTGTAGTGTCGGCTTCTAGATCTCGCGATCGCATCGGGCCATCCAAGCGGATGCGCTCCAGCAGTTCACCCATAAGTTTCTTATCAGGAGTTTTATACCAATGGGTCTGACCGCTTTTAATGGCGTGTTTGTAGGGTAGGGAAAAGCGAAAATCAGCCACGGGCAGAAAAGCCGCTGCGTGCGCCCAATACTCAAAAATGTCGCGATCGCGCAACAGTTGATGAGTCATCGCTGGCTTGAAATTCGGCACCCTGGAATACAAAACGTGATGGTGCGCTCGTTCCACCACGGAGATAGTGTCGATTTGGACGTAACCAATGTGTGCGATCGCTTTTCGTGCCCCGGCTGCTAGGCCGCGACCGTAGGGCTGAGCCTGCAACAAACCTTGTGAAGCGAGGGCGAGACGGCGCAAACGCACTAACTCTTGCGGATATTTAATTTCAATCACAGTTAAATTGCCTGTGGACGTAGCGGTCGGCAGTGCTGAATAAACCTTTCCCTCGAATGTCTTACTATGACCTCCTGACTCGCGATCGCTCGACTGGTGCGATCGCTGGGGGAGTAATGCCGCGTTGCTCTAACACCCGATCTAATTGATGGATGAAGTGGACATCTTCTTCCGGCAGCGCTGCCGATGTGTTGAGAAAGCGAAACGCTTGGCGAAACTCCTCTGGACTGGCAGTTAAGGGAGAGTCGAGATGACAGGGAATGATGCGATCGAAATCCCAGCTCGCGACGCGTTCCACCCAGCGTAACGTGGCGTGAGGATTGCGGTTGAGGATGAGCGATTGCAGTACGGGAGCTACGAGCAACTGACCGTCGCGGCGCAACTGCTCGAACGATCGCTCCCAATCGGCACGCCACTGAAAGGGGAAAAACCCGAGATAAGCGCGCCGGGAGCGATCGCTGGCTCGAAATGCGTGTCTCAGCGTTTTCCAGAAATCTACGTCTTCGAGGGCTCCTGGCCGGAAGTAAAACCCGAATAACGCGATACGATGCCAGCCTTTGCGGCGATGCTCGGGAGTGTCGATGGCAGGCTCGCTAGCGCTGTCCCTAGCGTGAAAGAGGACGGCGTATGGATCGAGCTGAACGATTTCAGGAGGCTCGTCGGGGATCGAGACGATCGTGTCGGTGAGCAGCAACGAGCGCGATCGCTTGTGGAACAAAGCAACTTCCACAAACGGGCCGAGGCCGAGCGAAATAGGGCCGAGGATGGCGTAGTCGAAGTCGTCAGCAAACGGCGTGTCGCGACTATCTACGGGTAAAACATGCGTGCGACGAGCGGGGAGCCCCAACCACGACGGCGGTAGATCGAGCGGAAAACTCCACTGGTGCGGCGCGACGTAGACTTGGGCTTGGGGAAAACAACGGGCGAAGGGGCCGACGAAAATTTTGTGTTCGATGCCCGAGACGGTAGGCAAGACGATGAACTTAACATCGCCGTACCGGGCGCTTAAGGCGCGGACACCGCGCAGACATTCGGGAGTTGGAGCGATGGGAGCGTAAATCAAAAGCCCGCCAGCTTCCAGGCGCACGACGGTCATGCGGATGGGAACGATAACGTGCAAGATGCCTTGCACCTGCTCGAATGTCCACACCCAAGCTTCGACGACTTCGGAGTGCAACGTGCGGCGCTGACCGTAGG
>JBCBTL010000334.1:0-4060 GCA_039818705.1 Cyanobacteria bacterium J06639_1 | reverse complement strand
ATCCCATCACTCATCCTAATGGATAGAGTGTGGGGCTTCCCGCGAGGTAGCTAAGCTCGGACGGTTGGGGAGCCACCGGTTTGAGAGCGGCAGGGTCGTATTTATTTTCAGGCGCTCCGGTATCGAGAGCGTCGAGTGCGGCTTCAGCCGCTAGGGCAACCGATGGAACGAGACGTGCTTCGGGAGCCGGAGTGGGCGAGGCGATCGCGTCTTCAGTCTCACGCTCTGCTGGAGTGGCGCGGGGCGACACTGTTGTGGCGGGGGTCGCGCGATCGCCCTCAGGCAAAGCGGGGAGGGGAAATCGAAAAATCGTACCGCGCCCGAAGGCTCCACCGCTGGAGGTGGTGCCGTAAAGCCAGCGATCGCGAGCTTCGGTCAGACCCGCC
Source organism: Cyanobacteria bacterium J06639_1 (assembly GCA_039818705.1). Lineage (GTDB taxonomy): Bacteria > Cyanobacteriota > Cyanobacteriia > Thermostichales > PCC-7336 > JBCBTL01. The sequence continues at coordinate 3,674 of JBCBTL010000334.1, read as the reverse complement.
CGCGGGAACGCGCCGTCGCGGCTGCTGAACTGGTAGAGCGATGCAAATGCCCCTGTCGGAGCGAGTCGAAAGATGGTGCCGCTGTTGCCGCGTCCGCCGAATTCGGTCGTTCCGTAAAGATAGCCATCGCTCGCTAGGGTTACAGGAGCCGCCGGAGTCGAGCCGTCCTCGCCCGAAAACTCGTGCAAGATCTCGATCGGGCTACCCGGCAGCAACCGAAAAATCACGCCGCTGTCGTTCGCACCGCCGCGGGCAGTCGTGCCGTACAGGGAACCATCCTCGGCCACAGTCAATCCTGCAACTGGAACGGCACCGTCAGCACCCCCAAATGCGTGCAGCACGCTCAAGCCCGTGGCGAAATCGAACTGAAACATCGTGCCCAGACCGTATTGACCGCCCGCCCGCGTCGTACCGTACAGCCGCCCGTCTTCCCCCAGCACCAATCCCGTCGGGCTGATGCCATCCGCGTCTGAAAATCGATGCAGTACCGTGAGGCGATCGCCTTCATAGGCAAACAGCGTTCCCTGAGCCCCTTGGGAGCCACCGACCTCTGTAATGCCGTAAATCGTGCCGCGATCCGAGGCGATCGCCTGTACGGGATTGGCTCCATCCCGACCCGAAAAATGATGCAGGATGTCGATGCTGCCATCGTCCAGTAGCCGGAACAGCGCCCCTCCCAGGCGCTCGCCACCCGCTTTCGTTACGCCCACAATCGAACCGTCAGGCAAACGGGTCAGCGCCGAAGGTGCGTAGGTTGCAGCTCCTGCGCTGCCGTCGTCGGTATTGAAATCATGCAGAACGTCGAGCGTGCGCGAAGAGTCGAGGCGAAAAACCGTTCCGCGATCGCCTTCTGAAGTGCCGGTTGTCGTGCCGTATAGCTCCCCTCGTGGCACAACCAGCAAACGAGTTTGTGGCGCACTGCCATCGTTGTCGGTAAAGTCGTGGAAAGACTCGAAGTTCTGACCGACGTTGGCAATCACAGCGTCGCGATCGCCGGGAGGCACGAGAAATCCGACATCGGTGCCGCAGCTCGCACATGCGATACCGATCGCTATGAACCACCCCAATCGGCTTCGCCGTAACATTTGCACTCCCCACGCAAATGATTTGACATACCCACGCGTGACAGACGCGCATATCGGCCTGTCTTTATCATGTCGTGGATGCCAGTTTTATGCCTGTAGTATAGATTACCGACTCGTTCGGAGTGTCAAGTTCTAGCTCGAATAGTTGGATAAGTTTGTAAAATTTGCAGGATTTGGCCGATCGCCTCGCGATGGTGGGCTCTGGTGTCACCTAGAGCCTCACGCGCAGCGCCGACATCGAGGGCCTCGTTGGGGGCGGGGGCGAGCTGTTGAGCGCGTTCGAGAGGCGTGAGTCCGACCATGTCACGCGCCCACAGATCGGCTCCGCTAGCAACCAAAAGGTGCGTAGCTCGGACGGCAATGCTGGCTACCGCGTAATGCAGTGGGGTTTGCAGCGCCGCATCGCGGGCGTTGATATCGGCACCGCGTTCGAGTAGAAGCGCGATCGCCTCGGGCTGTTCCGGACATGCGGCTTCGTGTAGAGGAGTCAACCCGTCACGACCGCGCGCGTCCACTCGCGCGCCGCTGTCGATTAGCAGTTCGACCAACTTGCAGGAGGGGCGCGGCGTGGCGCGCCCGTCACGATCGAGCGAGATCGCTCCCGCGCAGGCCAGGCTGAGGGGGGTTTCGCCGTCCACAGACCGCACGTTCGCGTTGGCTCCTGCCTCGATCAGCAGTTGGGCTAAATCGAACGAGCCGCGTACGACTGCTTCATGCAGGGGCGTGTAGGAAATCACATTGCGCGTATCGGGGCGCACCCCTCGGGCTAGCAGCCACGCCACCACTTCGGCGTGCCCGAAAATGGTCGCGATGTGGAGAGCTGTGTTGCGATTGCTGTCCACGGGGCGATCGAGCGATCGCGGGGTGACTTGGGTGTCGTTCAGACGAGCCAGATCGCCGGTAGCAACTGCCTGTTTGAGGTGGCGAGCGTATTGCTTGCGTTCGAGAGAGCTGAAGCGATCGGAGAGTGCCGTGGTGATGCCGTAGTAGGGGGCGAGGATGCGGGCGGCCAGTTCGCCACGGACGAGCGATCGCGCCATCAGATAAGCAACCCACGCCTGACGGCGCAGCGGACGTTGAGGATGTAGGGTTGTGGGGTATTGGGGCACGGCTGAGCCGACTGCTCGAACAGCGGCAAATACGTCATTCTCCGTAGTGAGTGTGCCCATGCCACGGCGGATTGCTGTCAAGCAAAGTAATATTTGCTACGTTTCGCGCGCTGCTGGCAAGTGCCTCGCGGTCGTGATGCGGTTTTGCAGGTGGGAGGTCTGGGCTGCGTGTTCGATGGGCTGATGCGCGGGGTGAGGCATTCCACCGGACGCGATCGCGCGTGGATGTGGTCGTGTCGCGCGGCCGTCTTGGCCGTGTCGGGGTTGACGATCTGGATTGCGGGCGCGATCGCGCGGTTGGCCTGGCCGGCGATCGCGACGTTCGGCTGGCATTTTTGGAGTCGGAGCATTTGGAATCCTGTTGACGATGCCTATGGCGCACTGGCGGCGCTGTACGGCACGGTGGTTTGTGCGGCGATCGCGATGAGCCTAGCCGCTCCGATCGGGGTGGGGGCGGCGATCGTGCTGAATGAAACTCTTCTCCCTGCCCCGCTGCAGGCGTGTGCGACGATCGGCGTGCGCATTTTAGCGGCCATTCCGAGTGTCATCTACGGATTTTGGGGGTTGGTCGTGCTGGTGCCGCGCCTGCAGCCCTTGCAGCTTTGGCTCTACGACCGATTGGGACACTTGCCCTGGCTGCGGACTGCGCCGCAGGGGCCGGGACTGTTGGCGGCGGGGCTGGTGTTGGCGATCGCGATCGTGCCGTTTGCTACGGCGATCGCGCAGGAGGCATTGGCGGCGCTCCCACCTAGCTTGCGACAGGGGGCGATCGCGCTGGGAGCCAGTCGGAGTGAGACCGTGCGATGCGTCCTCGTTCCGGCAGCCTGGCCTGGAATTGCGGCGGGATTGTTGCTAGCGGTGGGACGCGCCTTGGGAGAGACGATGGCAGTTGCGCTCGCGGTGGGCAATGCAACTCGATTTCAGGGCTCGTGGCTCGCTCCAGGCACGACCATCGCAGCTCTGGTCGCCAACCAGTTTCCAGAAGCAGCCGAGCTTCAGGTTTCGGCGTTGATGTATGCCGCCCTCGCGCTCTTCGGCCTCACGTTTGCGGTGAATGCCCTCGCAGTTGCGATCGCGCGACAAACCGGACGGCTCCTGTGAAACGTCCAATCTCACCTAGCGACGATCGCCCATGTCCTCCAGATAGAGGGATGCAATACGGAGCGACGCGAGCGCCCTGGCGGGTGTGGAGCGATCGCCTCTCGCTGGCAGTGGCGCTGGTCTGTATGGGGATGGTCTTGCTGCCGTTGGTCGCGGTCGTGGGCTATGTCGTGCGCCAAGGCGTAGCGAGCTGGCGCTGGGAAGCATTCGTGCAGCTCCCGCCCGCAGCAGGCTTAACGGGAGGCGGGTTCGGGAACGCGATCGTCGGCACGGTGATGCTCGTGGGTATGGCGGCAGCGTTCAGCGTTCCTCTCGGAGTCTGCGCGGGAATTGGGGCGGTCGAGTTCGGCACTGCGATCGCCACCCGTTGGCTGGCGCT
>JBCBTL010000333.1:0-4070 GCA_039818705.1 Cyanobacteria bacterium J06639_1 | reverse complement strand
ATGGTGTAATGATGCAATATTTCCACTGGTATTTACCTCAGGATGGCAGCCTGTGGAAGCAAGTGGCAGAGAATGCTGAGACATTAGCTGAATTGGGTATCACCTCCATTTGGCTTCCTCCTGCGTACAAAGGTGCAAGCGGTGGCTACGATGTTGGCTACAGCGTTTACGATCTGTTCGATTTAGGCGAATTCGAGCAGAAAGGGACGATCCCGACGAAGTACGGCACGAAAAGCGAGTATCTCAGAGCGGTTGAAATAGCTCGGGGTGAAGGGATTGCTGTTTATGCTGATGTTGTTTTCAATCATAAAATGGGGGCTGATGCTGCAGAAGACACGAATGCGACGCCTTTCGACCCGAGCGATCGCACTCGCCCCCTGGGAGAGTCCAGACCGATAAAAGCGTGGACGAATTTTACCTTTCCCGGACGGCAGGGGAAATATTCCGAGATGAAGTGGCATTGGTGGCATTTCGATGCGGTGGATTACAACGCTTTTGATGAAGACTACAACGCAGTCTTTCTGTTTGAAGGAAAGTCATTCGACGATAATGTCGATCTTGAAAAAGGGGCTTTTGAATATTTAATGGGTTGCGATCTCGACATGGAGTCGCAAGAGGTGCGAGACGAACTCAAACGTTGGGGCACGTGGTACGTCGAAACGACGGGTGTGGATGGATTTCGCTTCGATGCGGTGAAGCACGTTAAGGCAAATTTCTTTCCCGAGTGGCTGAATCACTGTCGCGAGGTTTCGGGGAAGCCGTTATTTGCGGTCGGAGAATATTGGTCTTATGAAATTGAGGCGCTGCATCATTTTATTGGCGTGACGGGAGGGGATATTCATTTATTTGACGCGCCGCTGCACTACAACTTTAGCGAGGCGAGCAAGTCGGGTAGCGATTACGATTTGAGGTCGATTTTCGATAATGCTTTGGTAAAGCAGCAGCCCGCGTTAGCGGTGACGCTCGTAGACAATCACGATTCTCAGCCATTGCAATCGTTGGAATCTGTGGTCGAGCCTTGGTTTAAGCCCTTAGCCTACGCGATGATTCTGTTGAGACGCGATGGATATCCTTGCATTTTTTATGCCGATTACTATGGCGCTCATTATACTGACACCGGGAAAGACGGACAGGAATACGAAATTTGGATGGACGAGCACAAATGGCTCATCGATAAGTTTTTGGTCGCGCGGCGCGAGTATGCCTATGGCGATCAGTACGACTACTTCGACCATCCCAATACGGTGGGCTGGACGCGCCTCGGGACGGACGATCGTCCTGGGGGCATGGCTGTGGTGCTGACGAATGGGGACAACGGTCGCAAACGCATGGAAATCGGCCAGCCCAATCGCACCTATATCGATGTAACGGAGCACGTTGCGGAAGCCGTGACGACGGATGACGAGGGCTGGGCAGAGTTTTCGTGTTTGGCTGGATCGGTGTCGGTGTGGGTGCCTCAGGAGGAGAATTAGCGATCACTAGCGTCTGGCGCTGCTGCGATAGGCCGACTCTAGCAAGCGATCGAGGACGCGGCTGGCACGGGCGCGCTCGATGCTAGCGTGCAAAATTAAATCGCCAGGATTGAGAATGACGCGACCCTCGCGATCGCGGACGGTGCGCATGACAGGACGACCTAATGCGTCGCGAATGCGGGCTGCTTCTATGTCTGGGCGATCGCTCGCGGGTGGCATGTGAGACTTGCCCGAGATGCGATTTGGTACTTCAGGGGAGGTTGCATGGCTCGACTGCAGGGGGATGTCATGCACGGTTCGGATGCTCGCAACGGCTTGGCGCGAACAGATATGCGTGCGAGTCCCGTGACGCGAGGTCGTTTGAGGCGTGTAGAGCCTGCAAGTCGCAGCATTCTGTCCTTCCTGATTCCATTAGACCGAAAGATGCAACTGCAGGAATCAGTCTGGGGTTGCAATTGTGTCTCTGTCTTTCAGCGGACACTCTCAATACCGATCGGACTGGGGGAGGTCAGACGCACTTGGTCGAGCCGTTCGGTGCAGCGGGCAAACTCGCGGGCGGTGCGGTGGTGGATGCTGGCGCGATCGCGGACGAGAGCTGTGACATCGTCGCACTGCTGCTGTGTGGCTTCGTGCAGTGCGTATTGAATCATATCTACCAAGATGTGATGCTCGGAAGACAGATGGGATAACCAGTCTGCCGGGGTGCGCTGGCGGCTGGTGCGAGCTAGCTGACAGCCAAACGTTGTCCGGTTGAGGGCATTGGGTCGAAGCTGGCGAGCGTGACGAGCAAACTCGTCCGCAGCGAAATTCAGATCGCGCGTGGAGCGACGGCAGAGCGATCGCACTTCGGCGGAGATTTCGCGCCCGTGCTGATAGCTGACTAGGTGCGTTTTGAGGAAGAGGACGTGAGTAAAGCTCGCCAACCCCTGCAACTGCCCAGCCAGTCGTTCGCTGGGGGACGGCATAGAAGAAGAGAGCGAGTGCAAAGATGATGCACGCTGCGGGTGGGGTTGAAGGTCGAGGCGAGTCACGAGCGATCTCAGGTGAAAGGCATGAAGGAACTTATCCGGCTAGGGTGCGCCAGGCGGCTGGTGCAGCGCATTCGGGGGAAAAGGCGATCGCGTGGCGACCCCCTAACAGCTCCAGCATCAATTGATTGAGAGGGACACTAGCATTGGATACGCGCGCGACGATCATCCAATGCCCCTTGCGCAGGTGTCCGCAGTACAGCGCAGCCATGCGAGCGGGTAAACCCAAGCTCCGAAAGACAGCCTGCCAGTCCACGATCGGATGGAGATGGCGGAGCGATTCGATCGCCGCGATCGCCGCAGGAGCCATCTCGCCGACGATATTAATGCCTTCGAGCTGCGCAACTTCGAGTTCGAGTTCGGACGACAGCTCGGAAATGTTGCGGTGAGAGATGCCGCGTGCTTGCAGGACGTGAATGGCGCGATCGGCGAGCTGGCGATCGGCGAATAGGGCAGCAACTCGGGTTTTGGAGGATGTCATGACAGGTAGGCGCTCGGTCGGCGCGTTGAGGTTCGACGGCAGGATACTTTGATGGGAAAACGGGGATGTTACTCAACATTGAATGGGGTTTCGGGACGGGAAAAATCTTCCGCAAGGTAGAATCTCGCAGTTTTAGGTGGGGGGCTTAAAATGCGAGACAGCACGAGTATGCAAGCCGTGCGGGGAAATCCCGAGCGTGTTGAGCCGTGCGAACTGTTGCTCGCGTTGGGAGGCATCGAGCGATGCAGGCCGACTCTTCTCGTTCGTTGCCGCGCAGTCCGATCGCGCGGATTTCCAGTCGGATTCGGCGATCGCTGGAACTCCAGGAGATTTTGGATGCGGCGGTGGCGGAGGTGCGGGACTTTTTGGGCACCGATCGCGTCAAGATTTATCGGTTCGATGCTGACGGCCACGGCCAGGTGATTGCCGAGTCGATTGCAGGCGATCGCTTGCCGTCGTTGAAGGGGCTGTATTTTCCGGCAGGGGATATTCCGCCCCAGGCGCGGGAGCTGTTTCAAAAGGCGCGGGTGCGATCGATCGTGGATTTGGCGCAGCAGCAGATTTTGCTCAGTCAGCCCGATCGCGTCCTCAGTACGGCGACTGAAGACCTAACGGTGGAAGAAGTGCGGCGGCAATCGCTAGCCGATTTATTGCAGCGCCCGGTCGATCCGTGTCACGTCGAGTATCTGTCGTTGATGGGGGTGAAATCCACGGTGGTAGTGCCGCTGGTGGTGGGGAAAACCCTGTGGGGATTGTTGATTTCCCATCACCGTCAGGCCAAAGCGGTAGACGACTATCGGTTGGGGGCGCTTCAGGCGATCGCCGATCAACTGGAAATCGCGATCGCCCAATCCCAGCTATTAGGACGCACCCGCGCCCGCGCCGAACGGGAAGCGGCTATCAATCACATCGCCACGCTGCTGCATTCGCCGCTGGACGCGCAGAACATGCTGCAAAGCGTCCTGGAGCAAGTGGTAGAAGCGACGCGCGGCGCGGGCGGGCGGCTGTTAGTGCGATCGCTCGTGGATGAAACGAGTACCTACCGCTGCGGCGTGCAGCCCCACGTCGGCGATCCCGACTGGCAGGAGG
>JBCBTL010000332.1:0-4074 GCA_039818705.1 Cyanobacteria bacterium J06639_1 | reverse complement strand
CCGTCTTTCAATAAGTGACTTGCGCGCTTTGGACTCGCTGGCTGGCTTTCGCGTCAGGGTAGTCGGCCACACCCTAACAAAACCATCATTACCACTGGAGTTCTGCCTGATTTCTTAATGCTTGGCATTTGCAGACACCTGACGGTAGAAGTCTTCTAGCTGAGCGGTTGCGGCTTCCCAGCCCCAGCGTTCGGCTTCTTGGCGGGCGTTGCTGCGCAGCTCGTTGCGGGAATGGCGATCTTCAAACATCCGCTTTGCCACCTGGACGAACTCGCGATCGCTATCGGGAGCGAACAGAAATCCGTTTTTGCCGCTGTCGATGATGTCCGTAATGCCGCCAGATCGCGGCGCGATCGCCGGACAGCCAGCCGCCATCGCTTCTAGCAACACTAGCCCCAGCGTTTCCGTCCGAGAGGGAAATACGAACAAATCTGAAGACGCAAACGCTGCCGCCAGATTTTGTCCCTTCAAATATCCGGTAAACACCACGTCCCGTCCCGCAAAGTGCCGTTCTAGCTCCTCGCGTTCCGGCCCATCTCCCACGATCGCCAGCCGCGTATCGGGCATTTCATCCAGCAAAATCCGAATCCGGCTCACCTCTTTTTCTGCCGAGAGCCGACCGACATAGAGCATCAACGGGCGATCGCGATCGCCAGCGCTGAGGCGATCGCGCATCGCATCCGAGGCGGCGCTGGGATGAAACAGTTTCGTATCGACCCCGCGCTGCCAAACGTCCACGCGCTCGATGCCGCGATCGCTCAGCTCGTGCTGCATGGCAGAGGACGTGCAGAGATTGAGCTGTGCGTAGTTGTGAGCCGTGCGGAGTAGCCCCCACAGGGTTCCTTCCAAAAAGCCCAGGCCGTAGTGCTGCAAATATTTGGGCAAGTGGGTGTGATACGAGGCTACAAGCGGCACTTTCATCGCTTGACTGAAATACAACCCCCCCAATCCCAGTACCGCTGGATTGACGATGTGAATGATGTCTGGCTGGAAGCGCTGCAAAACTTTGCCAATCGCGGGGCCGGGAGCGGCCAACTTCAGCTCGGGATACATCGGGAGCGGGAAGCCCGGAACGCCGTAAACGCGGGCGCGGGCAAAGTGATGGGGCGCGCCTTGAGGTGCCACTACGACTACCTCATTGCCCCGAGCCGTTAGCTGTTCGATCGTGCGACACAGTCGCGTGACGATGCCGTCAATCTTCGGTAAAAACGTTTCCGTGAATAGAGCGACGCGCAAACCCGATCTCCTCTTGACTGCGGATGTGTTTCAAATCGCGATCGCGCGAGGCACGAATCCCCCCGCTCGTCATTGGGAATTGTACCGGAGATGGTAAACCAGACGACAAACAGTCTGATTCGCTACCGAATTGAGTGTCCGATCGCAAGCTCATTGCGCAGTCGAGAAGCCGCGAACGGTTTACGGTCAGTAGGTGTGGGTGAGAATTTCCCGCATCCAAGCGGGGATTTGTTCGGAAAAGCGCTGCTGATAGGCTTGAGCTTCGAGTGGGGTCATACCTGCTTGCAGAGAGCGATCGAGGGCGCTAGAGAGCGCTCTCATGGCTTCATCGGCTTCTTGCCACGTTTTGGGATTTCGAGCCACGATCGCCTCTAGCTGCGACTTCAGCGCCGAGAGGGCGACGCTGTCGGTCTGAAGAACTTCAGATTGGGTGGGGAATTCGCGCACGCGCGGGCGACCTAACGGCAGGCGATCGATGGGCAAATTGTGGGGCGGGATAAACGCATGGCTAGACGGATCGAACGCCAAAACTTCACCGGTCTCGATGTGATAAATCCAGCCAAAGATTTGCAGTTTGCCTTGATTGAGACGGGCTCGCACTACTGGATAGGTTTTGAGATTGTCCATTTGAATGAGGACATTTTCAGCAACGAGAATTTCAATGAGTTCTTCACCTTCATAATCGGGATAGTTCTCGCGCACGAGCCGCCGCGTCGATTCGGCGTGACGCAACCAGTCGCGAACTAGCGGCATTTCTTCGCTCAATTTGTCGAGTTTGAGCAATCCCTTCATCGCCCCACAGTGGGAATGCCCGCACACGATGACTTGTTCGATGCCGAGCGCCTGAATGGCGTATTCCACAGTACCGCCCTCACCCCCATTGGCCGCACCGTAGGGGGGAATGATATTGCCCGCATTGCGAATTACGAATAGATCGCCGATGTCGGTTTGCGTGATCAAATTGGGCGCGACGCGGGAGTCCGAGCAGGTAATAAAAAGAACGCGGGGCTTTTGGCCGTGAGAGAGCTGTTCGAGCAGGTCGTGGTGCGTGGCCACGTAGTCATGCTGAAACTGGTCGATGCCGCGAATGAGCTTTCTCATGGCTGCCTACTCGGGTGCAGAAGCAGCTAGACCATACCGCCGAACGGGGAGCGATGCAATCGGTTGTGACGCGAATGTTGAACTGCTTCACGATCGCCTAGCCCAGTTCTCATCACCTGACTTAGCTCGCATCGCGACCCTCATGCGATCGAGATCACAAGCAAGAAGCGATCGCGATCGCCGCCCCGACCCGAATGTTTTGGAAAGATAGACAGCGTGGAAGAGAAGTTTTACACCTGACTCACTCCACTGCCCGGTTTTCACGTTTGGAGAATCCACCATGAACGTCCGCCAAGTTGTCGATCGCGTCCTGCGCACCCACGTTCTCACCCGCGATCAAAAAGAGCAGCTCGCACACTTCGTTTGGAACCGCGACCTCACCTCTGAAGAGCAAGCAGCACTCGAAGAGCTGGCCGGTTTGATGGCACAACGTACGGTGATTTCCTACCCCGAACTCTGCCTGTGAAAGGGGAAGGACGAAACCTAGAGTTCGGGCGATAGCGCACTTCCTCCCGGCAGAAAGTGATTTCCGAGTCTCAGCCAACGCTGCCGACTCACCCGTGATCGCCCTCTTTCCCCTTTCTCACAGCTCACTCTTCCTCTTGTAGGGCTCCGCCCTTGCAGCCATCACGCCATATTCGAGCTTGCGATACTCGCGGCTACTGCCGCAAAAACGTGCCTATGCGCGCAACAGCGCGTTCGAGTACGTCAGAATTTTCCACCAATGCGAACCGAACGTAGCCCTCTCCGCTGGAGCCGAATCCAGAGCCAGGCGAGAGGGCTACGCCTGTAGTTTTTACTAAATCCAGACAGAACTGCTTGGCGCTGTCCGCGTAGAGGCTCGGCAGCTTTGCCCATAGATACATGGATGCGGTCGGGGTTGGTACGTTCCAGCCGATGTCGTGCAGCGCCCGGACGCAGCGATCGCGTCGCTCTCGATACACGTCTAGCGAGCGATCGATGAAGTCTGTCGGGTGGGTCAGCAAATGACCTGCCGCGCGCAAAATGCCGCGATATTGATTGAAATCCACCACCGCTTTCACCTGGCGCAGCGATCGCACGATCTCGGCATTGCCGATCGCGTACCCCACTCGAAAGCCGCCCATGTGAAAGGACTTGGACATCGTAAAAAATTCGATCGACTGCGTCCGAGCGCGATCGACCTGCAAAACCGAGGGAGCAGGATCGCCCTCGAACACCCAATCGACGTAGGGAAAGTCGTGCGCTAGCACGATGTCGTTGGTGCAGCAAAAGTCGATCGCTTTTTGCCAAAACTCCAGGGAAGCAACAGCAGTCGTCGGGTTGTGGGGATAGCTGAGCACCATCAGGCGGGCGCGATCGCCAATGTCTGCGGGAATCTGGGCGAAATCGGGCAAGAACTGGTTTTCAGCTAGCAGCGGCATCGCGTACAGCTCTCCATCCGCCAAATACACGCCGCCCGCGTGGGAGGGATAGCCCGGATCGCACAGCAGAGCCACATCGCCAGGGTCGAGTAAAGCGAGGGGGAGGTGTCCCGTGCCCTCTTGGGAACCGATGAGGGCTAAAACTTCGGTTTCGGGATCGACAGCAATGCCGAATTTGCACTCGTACCACTGAGCGCACGCTTGGCGAAAGTCGCGGGTGCTATCGAACAGGCAGTAGCCGTAGGTGCTGGGATCGTCGGCGGCTTCGTGGAGAACGGCGATCGCCTCAGGCGGCGGCGCTAAGTCGGAAGACCCGAGCGATAGGTCGATGACC
>JBCBTL010000331.1:0-4075 GCA_039818705.1 Cyanobacteria bacterium J06639_1 | reverse complement strand
GTAAACTGCCCTGTTCCCCCCTGGAAAGCGATCGTGGGCACCAACACCTTCGCCCACGAATCTGGCATCCACGCCCACGGCGTACTGCACGATCCCAGCACCTACGAACCCTTCGACCCCGCAGAAGTGGGTGGCAAGCGCCGTCTCGTCGTCGGCAAACATTCCGGTCGCCGCCTCTTGGATCGCGTCTTACAAAACCGAGGCATCCAGCTCGATCGCGATCGCAGCCAGCTAGTGTTGCATTCTGTGCGCGATCGCGCCACCCATCTCAAACGCAGCCTCACCATTGACGAACTGCTCGCCGTCGTCTCGGGTGAACCTACGGTTGCTGCCGCTCGCTGATCGCTCAGGTACGTTCCTTCCGTCTTCCTTACTTGCTTGCCAATCTCGACCAGGAACTTCTCATGAAAGTCATGCTCCACACCGATCGCGATGGAAAATTGATGGTCTACGTCGCTAAGAAAGACCTAGAAGAAGAAGTCGTCAACCAAATCCAAACCGAAGATGCGCACATTTTCACTTTGGCAAACGGGTGGGAACTACAGGTGGCAGGACTGACCGCACCATTCGATACTCCCAAAACCGTTCGAGCCACGCGCCTGAACTAAGAAATGCGCTTGAGGCTCACTGCATGGCTTTGTCACATTAAGTCTGCGTCAAGGCAGCAGGATATGGGGTAGTGTCGCAAAAAATCCTCAGGCTACTTGGAAAAGAAGATTAGTCTCATTTTTTACACAGCAATCCCGAAGATGTCATTCACGAATTTCACCTGAGCCACAATATCCCCTTTGGCGACTCCCTTCATCTGTCCCTTGCGAATCGCATTCATCGTCTCGTAACCTCTCAGCGTCCGCTGCGCACTCCAAAATTCTCGGAAATGCTGGCTTGCTTTGACTCGATGACGAGTAAATCGATGGTCTTGCTCCACGATATTGTTCAAGTATTTCACCTGGCGATGCTCGCACCCGTCGGGCAGCTCACCCGATTCCTTCAACTCCCGCATCGCTTTGACATAGCAGCCATTTTTATCGGTCGTAATCACTCGTGGAGTCTGAACGTGCTCACGCTGCAACACCTTACGCAGAAAGCGTTTGGCCGCTTTCCCATCCCGCTTGGCTGTGAGCAAGAAGTCCAACGTGTTCCCGGCTGAGTCCACCGCTCGATACAGATACTTCCAAACGCCTTTGACTTTGATGTACGTCTCGTCCACTCGCCAGGAATCGTTGGTAGAACGCAGATGAGAACGGCATCTATCATCGAGCTCGGGAGCGTAGCGACTGACCCAGCGGGCAATGGTGGAATGGTCGATATCCAGTCCTCGTTCGGCCATCATTTCTTCCAAGTCGCGGTAGTTCAGGGCGTAGCGCAGATACCAGCGGACGTTGAGCAAGATGAGTTCGGACTGATAATGACGCCACTTGAACGGGGAGGAACTCATCGGCGGGAACTGCTCGCTAACTGGCTCTGAGCCTACCATCTGAGCGCTGCTCCTGTTTTTGCGACACTACCGGTTCGAGCGTTTGCGTGTCACTGTCAACACCGAACAGAGTCCAACATTTCTCATTCGCTGCCCCCATAAGCGCCCTATGGCCCAATGCCACTGACAGAAGCCAAACTAGGCAGCCAGCTTACGTTTGAGAGTGCTCCTGGGCTGTGTCATCAAGGGAAACGGCTTGGGTCTACGTTTGCGTACTCTGGGCTCAATCCGGCCGGGTCGCAACGGCAATCGTTGTTGGGCCACGAGTGTCATCAGTTGGCATTTGAGGTAGCGGCGAAGAGCCTGAGTGGCCATCGCCAATAAAGGAATGAATTGAGCCAGAGCCTGGCGAGTCCCTTGTAACGATAGATGCGGAGTCTTGCCGTCAGGTGCATATTCACCGAACTTCGGCAGGGAATTCACGCCAACTTCAGCACCCGAATCACAGCATCTTCGGCAGGGTGTGAAAAGCATCGGTCAGAGGCGATAGACCCATCGTACAAATTACGGAAGCGAGCGACGACAAATTGACTCATCAAGCCGCCACCTCCGAGGCTGGTTGGAGAGGACTAGTCAGCTTGCGCATCGACTCACCTGAGAGAGCCAGTCGCAAACAATCATGAACAATGCGGTCGAGCATCGCATCAGCTAAGGTCGGGTCTTGAATCTGCTGATGCCATTGCTCCACCGGCAGTTGCGTCAGGAACAGACACGACCCACAGCGATAGCGCTCGTCGAGCAAGTCGAGCAGTTCTCTGGCGTCATTGGCCGAGAGTGGGTCGCGCAACCACTCATCGAGAATCAACAGCGGAAATGCCCGCAGAGATTGGCGCAGTTTGGCAAACGAGCCATCCGCCTTGGCAAACTTCAACTCCACGAGCAGCTCAGAGGTTTTGAAATAGCGCACGGGCAGCCGATGCTGACACAAGCGCCGAGCCAGTGCAGCGGCGAGAAAGGTCTTGCCCACCCCCGTCGGGCCGACAAAGAGCAGATGCAAATGGTCGATGACCCACTGCCCTTGAGCCCATTCGAGCAGTTGCATCTTGGACAGGCCGCGAGGGCGCTCGAAGTCTACCGACTCGACGGTGGCGGCAATGGGCAATCGAGCTCGTTTGAGTCGTCGCTCCAATTGAAGCTGTTGGCGTCGGAGGTATTCCCGCTCGACCAATAGGGCAAAGCGTTCGTCAAAGGATAAATCGTGATAACTCGGGGAAGTTTGCTGCTCGCGCCAGGCGGTGAGTAATCCCGTCAATCGCAAGCTTTGGAGTTGGTCAATGGTTTGTTGCATGAGGTCTTTCTCCACAGTCAAAGGCATTGGATATCTGAACCGTTCAGGAATAGTAGGTAGCTCCTCGCAGATTGCCGTGCTCAATCGGAGGGGGCGAGGGAGACGGCTGTTCAACGGGCAGCTCATCAAGCTGGCTGACCAGAATCGAGCGCACGCGAGAGAGCCCCACCATGGCGACTCCGTTAGCTCGCCGACAGGCCGCTTCCATCCGTCGAGCGCCGTACTGACGAGCCAATCGCTGCATCCCCATCAAGACGCGAAAAGCCTGCTCGTCGTGAGCTTTCTGTTTGAAGATGCCCTTAACCTGAAGCAGGGTTTGCTCGCCGATGCGCGTTGCCCACGCCAGAAACTTCTCACGCGAGAGACTCTTGTACGCCCAATGCTCCGGAGGCATGTGCTCGGGCAGAGTGGTGTGGCGGTAAGGCGTGCGTCGTCGTTGATGGGTGACGATACGCTGCTGCTCGTAAAACACTTCCACCCGATGAGGGGTCACCTTGAGAGCGACGCGGTGACCGACGAACCAGTAGGGCACCGAGTAGTAGTGGCGCTCCACCTCGACGTGATAGTCGAGATTGACCTTGGCTTGCTTCCAACTCCCCATCACGAACGGATAGTCCGGCAATGGCTTTAAATGAGCTCGCTCCAGTTGCTCGAACAACTCCACTCGCGAGCAGCCGTATCCTTTCATGCGTTTGTGATTGAGCTGCTTTAGCCTGGGGCGTAGCGCTTGATTGAGTTCGGCCAAACTGGCAAAGCGGCGATGGCGCAAGGGAGCGAGTAGTTGACGCTCCACCTCTTGAACCGCTTTCTCCACTTTGGCCTTGTCGCGGGGCTTGGCCGGACGCGCCGGAATCACCGCTACACCATAGTGTTCGGCCCATTCTTGATAACTGCGGTTGAGACCGGGTTCGTAGCGACAAGCTGAGGTCACCCCCGACTTGAGGTTGTCCGGCACGATGCGCTCAGGCACGCCGCCAAAGAAGCTCATCGCCCGGCAGTGGGAGCCCAACCAATCTTCGAGTGTCTGGGAGGCCGTGGCCTCGGCAAACGTGTAGTTGCTCGCTCCCAAACAAGCGACAAAGATTTGAGCCTGGGTGATTTCCCCCGTGCTCGCGTCAACGAGCTCAACGGTTTGACCGCAGTAATCCACCAGCAGTTTGTCGCCCCCTTTGTAAATCTGTCGCATCGAGAGCTGGTGAGTTCGTTTCCACTGGCCGTAGCGACGACAGAAGTTGGGGTAGTTAAAGCGACGCTGTCATAAGGGGCAATAAGAAGATTAAGAAGCCTGAAACGACCAAAACTCGTTGTGA
>JBCBTL010000330.1:0-4079 GCA_039818705.1 Cyanobacteria bacterium J06639_1 | reverse complement strand
GACGAACATTTTCGGGTGTAGTTGCGTCTAAATGCCCAACCCGCGCAGCCGCTCTCGCGCTGAGAGTAGATTGGCGTACGGTGGGCGGGCGAGTCGATTTTGTGGGGATAGAACGAGATGAACTCCAACGTCCATGGTCGCTCGTCGCAGCGTCAACTTGGCTTGAAAGCAAGCTCATTCGGCCTGCCGCTCAGGCTGCTAAGGAGTGGGGTGGCAGTTTGCTCGGTGGCGATCGCCGCCGCGTTGGTGCCTGTAGCGGCAGCCTGGGCGCAGGGGACTCGACCCAACCTGTTCGACTATCAAAACGAAGTCGATGCCTCCGATCCGGGAGATTTAGTTGACATTACCGACTTGCCCCTCATCGCTCCCGGCGAGACTGCGGCTCCCAATCCTCCTGATGGCTCGGTTTCGCCTGGGTTCGACAATGCCCCCTCGCCACAGTTGGATGTGCGGCTGTCCCAAGATGAAGGGTTTTACACGTTGGGGCCAGGCGATCGCATTGGCATTGAAATTTTTAACGTGCCCGAGTTCAGCGGCGCGCAGCAGGTACTCGTCGATGGCACGATCTCGCTGTCGCTGATTGGGAGCGTCAACGTGCAGGGCTTGACGCTCAAGCAGGTGGCGGACGAAATTGCGGCTCGCTACGTTGACTTGCTCGAACGACCGATCGTCAACGTGCAGCTTCAACAGGCGCGCCCCATTACGATTACGGTTGCTGGCGAAGTGGAGCGACCCGGAGCGTATGTAGAGCAGGGTGGGGGAGCCTTTCGCGTTACTCAAGCTATTCAGGCAGCCGGTGGGATCACGCGAGAAGCCGACCTGCGGCGTATCACGATCAGTCGCCCGCGCCGCAACGCCCCCGACCAACTATTCGATGTCGATCTGTGGGAGTTGATTACTTCAGGAACTCAGGAAGGCAACCTACTCTTACTCGATGGCGACCAGATTTTTGTGGCGACTGCCGATCGGTTCGACTTGAGTGAATCTCAAATTGCCGCTTCTGCAAACCTCTCTCCCGACCAAATTCGCATTTTTTTGGTGGGCGAAGTCGGACGCCGAGGCAGCTTGTCGCTCGAACCGAATACGCCTCTCAATCAAGCTCTTCTGGCTGCGCAAGGCTTCAACTCTTCCCGAGCCAACTTCGATCGCGTCGTCCGCCTGATTCGCCTCAATCCCGACGGCACCGTCACCGATCGCGAGTATCAGGTTGACTTCGCCAATAATGTCAACGAAGAGAGCAATCCACCGCTGCAAGACCGAGACGTGCTGATCGTGGACAGATCTGTCCTCGCCACCGTGACGGATTTCCTGAGCCTGATTACAACACCGCTGCGCAGCGTCACCAACACCATCAACGTGGTCGATCGCATCGACGGCAACAATTGATGGCGCTGGCTTCATTTCTGCTGAATACTAGCGGTAGCTCCAAGCCGCAGCCTGCCCGAACCCCGAGTTCGAGAGGGCATTAATGAGTCGAGGTCGTCGAGTTGGGTCGCGTCAGCCCCGCTCGGCAACCATTGTGTTGTGAGGAGTGTCAGGTCATGCCGTTCAGTTCATTGCGCGATCGCTTCAGATGGGCGACATCCTTTATCGCGGGCATGGGAGTTGTCGGGGTCGGTGCGGCGGGGATCGGTATTGCGGGGATGGGGGCTGTCTACGCTCAATCGGAAAGCGAACGGTTCACCCCTCGACTGGAAAAAGTTTCCCCGTCGCCACTCGAAGACGTAGAGCCAGAGTCGGTACCCGAACGCTCTCGAGATCGTGGAGGGGCGAGCGGCAGCGATCCGACGGATTCTTTGTTCGAGCCCGAGCCCTTTTTCGGGACACTGTCTCCTGACGCGATCGTGCCGCCGCTCAGGCTAGACAGTCTCGCGCCATTTCCCGACTTCCCCGAGCTGATCGAGACAGCAGAAATCATTACCTACACGCCGTTCGAGGAAGGACTTTCTCCCTTAGAACGGCCAATGTATCAGCTTTTCGGCTTTGAAACTGCCAATACACTTCGTCGTGGAGAGTTAGTACTGAGAGCGGGGGGCACGTCGTTTAATAACCCCAGCGATATCCGGGTCGTGTTTGGCGACGAGCAGAGCAACCGCAGCAATGATATTCGTTTTGGTTTTGATTACGGCATTACCGATACGATTCAGTTCAGCCTGGGCGCGTATGGAAAAGACGATACGATTTTTGCGGGATTGATTACTCCCGACAGTAACTTATTGTTCATTTATCAAGGCGTACCCGCTCAGGTTAAATGGCAGTTTTTTGATGGCGATCGCTTCGATATTGCTGTCGTCGTCGGTGCTGAATTTGCGTCCGAACTGGTGCCTGCGCGCGCTGACGCGATCTCCAATCTCAGCTTGGCAACGCGATCGCGTAAAGTTGGATTCTCGTCCGATCGCAACGGCGCGAACTCGCTGATTGCAGAAGATGTGAGCACGTATCTCAGCGTTGGCGTACCCGTTTCCTATCAGCTTTCTAATCGGGCGCGACTCCACTTTCAGCCCCAGGTCAGTTTTTTCCCCGACGATATTCTCGTGACCAACGTGCGGGGCAGCCTGGCTGCGCTGCGCAACGCAGATATTGGATTTGTAGGCGATCGCCTCGACTATTTCGGGACGGTGTTCGGTTTGGGATTCGGGTTTGACTATACGTTCTCGAAACATATCAAAGCAGCGATCGACGTAACGCCGATTCTCTCTGGCAAAAATGTGGCCGATCCCGGTGCGGACGGCTCGCTATTTTCCACGCAGCCGGTTTGGAACGCTGGCGTGCAGTGGGCACCGAACAGTCGATTGGGTGTCAATCTCTATTTGACCAATCGTTTCGGACCGCTGGCTGCTTCCGCATCGCGACTCCTCGTGCAGCCAGACGGTGATATCGGAGTCGGCCTCGACTTTCTGTATCTACCTGATATCGTCAGCGGCTACACCATTGTCGAGCGCGAGACCTACCCAGACGTTCGTAACTTTTTCCCGCAGCTCAACGAATACCCCAGCACGACTCTGCCGATCGGCAGCGCGTTTTACGAATTAGGCTTCGGCGGTAACAGCCAGTCGTCGCAAACGATGCGCTTCGGGTTACTCGACGACTTCGAACTCGTCCTCAATAACGGACGAGTGGAAACTGACTTCGAGCAGCTCACGTTTGAGTACTCCATCCTCGGGCGCTTAGCGTTGGCGCGCGACCAGGGTCGCAGCGGTTTGTCGATTGGATTGACGGCAGGGCTATTGGGGTTTGAAGGCTCGGACGGCGCGGGGCAATTCGGGCTGTATACGTCATTGCCGACGGCGTTTCGAGTGCCGAATTCTCGCTTCAAACTGATCTTTACGCCCAAGTTCGTAATCCCCGCACAGGCTTTGGGTGTCGATAATATTCTAGGAGTGAGCCTGGGTACGAATTTTCGGGTGGCCGATAAAACATCACTCATGGTGGAATACACGCCCATTCTGACGGGCGATAACGTTCTCGCCCGAGGCGCTGGTTTGGGGGGGCTCCAAGGGAACGATGATATTTATCGCTTGGGGGTGCGGCAACTCCTCGTGAACGATAATTCGGCCTACGCAATCGATCTGTATTACGGCAACAGCCTGGGAAACTACGGACTGCACGGAATTACGACCCTGCCGGATGGCAACAGCCATCTAGGCGTGAGATTTAGCGTGCTCAATGGCATTCCCGCTCGGGAGCGAGATTCAGACTCTGGCGATGAGGTTTCTGAAGTCGATGAGGCGGTATCTGAAACCGAACCAGCAGATGCCGCCGCTGCGGATCTGGACGAGGCCCTACCAACGGAGGAGTAGACATGAGCAACCACTTCACAGGGGCGATCGCCTGGCTAGCGGCGGGCGGTTTGGTCAGCATCATCCCGCTTGCCCCTCTTCCCCTGCTCGCTCAAGAGCAGTTAATTCAGACTCCTCCAGTGTTGGTGGAACCCTCGCTCAACCCGATTTTGCAAGATGCGGTGGATGCGGTAGCTCGTTCCGACTGGTCGGCGGCAGCGAGGTTGTATCGAGAGGCGATCGCGATTTCGCCAAACGAAGCCGCGCTGTACAACAATTTGGGGGTGGCCGAACGGCGGT
>JBCBTL010000329.1:0-4082 GCA_039818705.1 Cyanobacteria bacterium J06639_1 | reverse complement strand
CTTGAGGACTCTGGCGCTAAAGTCGTCGTCACTCAAGCTCATCTAAAAACCGAACTGCTAGTGCGCAATGCCCGCATTGTGTTGCTCGATGCGGAAGCGTTCGAGGGAGCCGCGACGCACGAAAACATTCCTCTTCCGAGTGTGCGCTCGCAGCAGTTGGCTTATCAGATTTACACGTCTGGCTCGACGGGTAAACCCAAAGGCGTGCAGATTTCCCACGCAGCCGTGGCGAACTTCTTGGCGGCCATGCAGCAGGCTCCGGGGCTGAAGTCGGACGACGTGCTGCTGTCGGTGACGACGCTCTCATTCGACATCGCCGTTCTAGAACTCTTTTTGCCGCTGACAACAGGGGCGCGAGTGGCGATCGCCACTCGGGAAGTAGCCTCAGACGCTTTGCAACTGGCTCAACTAATGACATCGAGTGGAGCAACGGTGATGCAAGCCACACCGGTAACGTGGCAAATGCTTCTGGATTCTGGTTGGACTGGGGACGCTCGACTCAAAGTGCTGTGCGGTGGCGAAGCGCTGCCTTTGCCGCTAGCGCAAACCCTCAGTCAATCCTGCCGAGAACTATGGAACTTGTACGGGCCGACGGAAGCGACGGTGTGGACGGCGGTAGAGCGCATCGAGCCTGATGCATCCGCAGTGACGCTCGGGGGGGCGATCGCCAACACACACCTTTACGTCCTCGACCCCAGCGGCCAACTCGTGCCGCCTGGCGTGCCGGGCGAACTCCACGTTGGAGGCGCAGGACTGGCGCGAGCCTATTTCAATCGCCCCGACCTCACTGCCGAGCGGTTCTGCCCCGACCCGTTTAGCTCGATGCCCGGCGCGAGGCTCTACAAAACGGGCGATTTAGTCAGATATCGGCGCGACGGCAAGCTGGAATTTCTCGGGCGCATCGATACCCAAATCAAGCTGCGCGGTTTCCGCATCGAACTAGGCGAAATTGAAGCCTGTCTCGCGAATGCCCCCAACGTAAAAGCGGCGGTGGCGATCGCCCGCGAGGATCGCAAGGGAGACAAGCGGTTGGTGGCCTACGTCATTCCCCACGATCGCGCTGAGGGGGATGCAGGCGATCGCAGCAAGGCTTGGCGGCGACACCTTCACGCCAATCTGCCCGCTTACATGGTTCCTCACGCCTTCGTCGAGTTAGAGAGGTTTCCCCTCACCCCCAACGGCAAGATCGATCGCAAGGCATTACCCGCGCCTGACCTCGCAGCAGATGCTGGAGCCAGCTTCGAGCCGCCGCAAACTCCCGCCCAAGTCCTGCTGTGTGACATCTGGGCAGAAATACTCGATCGCGATCGCGTTGGCATTTACGAGAATTTCTTCGAGCTAGGAGGAGATTCCATTCTGGCGATGCAGGCGATCGCCAAAGCCAAGCAAGCGCATTTGCATCTCACCCCGAAAGACGTTTTTCAGCATCAAACCATTGCCGAGTTAGCAACCGTAGCAGCGGCTAAGCTCGGGCACGATCGCTTGCAGCAAGACGCTGAATCCGTTCGGGTGCAGGTGGCCTGGGAGAGCTACAAAAAGGCGATCGCAGCCGCAGACCTAACCCACTTACCCACAGATTTCTCTAGTACAACCTCTAGCATTGCCAAGTCCGAGACCGTTTCCGTCAGTCTCAGCACGACAGAAACTCGCAGTCTGCTCGAAGCTCTACCCGCTCTCTACAACGCCACCGTCGCGGATGCCGTCATCAGTGCCCTCGCCCTTACCTGCTGCGCCCCCAAGCAGTCTTTACTGCTGCACGTCGGGAATTTGCCCCCGTTTGCCAACGCTTCCCAAGCCGCAAACGCATCGGATTCGGGGAACGTCATCAGAGCATTTCCTCTGCTGCTACCTAGCGGCGATCGCCAATCTCCCGGAACCACCCTCCAACGCATCAAAGAGGCCGTGCGGCAGGTGCCCAACAACGGTATGGGTTGCGATCTTGCGATTGAAAGTAGCGACGAGCAATCGCACTTACCCGCCGCTGAGATTGCCTTCAGATATGACGAATCACGATCCGAGGAAACCTCTCGCGAGGATCTTGCACCCGAGCCATCTTCTAGTTCTGATGACTTGCAGAGCGATCTCCCTGAAAAGTTCGCGATCGCCGCTTTCCTCGATAACGAATGTCTCTGTCTGCACTGGCATTACAGCCCCGATCTATACCGGCGAGACACCGTTACTCAACTGGCTCAACAGACGCTGCAAGCCCTACAAGACTTGGCTAATCATTGCCAGTCACCCACCGCAGGTGGCTACACTCCTTCGGATTTCCCTTTAGCGCAGCTCGATACCCCCGCCCTCCACAAACTCTTCGGGCACGAGCGGGCGATCGCCGATCTCTATCCACTCTCTCCCACGCAAGAGGGGATGCTTTTTCACACGCTTTATTCGCCACAGGGGGGTACGTACTTCGACCAAGTGAGCTGCAAAATTGAGGGCGCGCTCGACGTTGAATGCTTCCAGCAAGCCTGGGCGCAGGTCGTTCGACATTACGACGTGTTGCGCACGGCCTTCCTCTGGCAAGACCTCGATCGCCCGCTGCAAGCCGTTCGTCACTCGGTAGATCTGCCTTGGACGGAATTAGATTGGAGCGATGTGGATGAAGCTGAGCGATCGCAAAAGCTACAAGACTTTCTAGCCGCCGAGCGGGAACGCGGGTTCGACCTCGCCCAAGCTCCCTTGATGCGGCTGACGTTGATTCGCGTCGGTCGGGATGCTTACTACTTCATTTGGAGTCGCCATCACCTGCTGTTAGATGGCTGGTCGCTCCCCTTGGTTATGCAGTCCATGCTGTCTGCCTACGAAGCGTTGATGGCAGGACGCGATCGCGTCGCTCTCTCCTCTGCGCCTCCCTACCGGGATTACATCGGCTGGCTGCAAGCCCAAAACCTCGATGAAGCCAAGGCGTTTTGGCAAGAGTATCTAGCGGGTTGGACGACTCCGCTGGCGATCGATCGCTTGGGAGCGCGATCGTACGAGTCAACCGCGTCTGCATCCAACGCATCGAGCTACGACGAACGCAATATCCCGTTTTCAGCGGAAATCACCGCCAAACTGGACTCCTTCACGCGAGAGCATCGCCTCACCCTCAACACCCTGATTCAAGGGATTTGGTCGCTGCTGATGGCTCACTACAGCGGCGAACCCGATATTGTTTTCGGTGCCACCGTTGCCGGACGACCGACCGAGCTGATAGGGATAGAAGCCACAGTAGGACTGTTCATCAATACGCTGCCCGTGCGCGTCCGCATCGACGAGCATGCAACGTTGCCGGATTGGCTACAGCAGCTGCAAGCCGCTCAGGTGGAGGTGAACCGCTATGCCTACAGCCCGCTTGCCGAGATCCAGTCTTGGAGCGAAGTGCCGCGCGGTCGCGCCTTGTTTGAAAGTCTCGTCGTGTTTGAAAACTACCCTATCGACTCGGCTCTGAAGCGACGGGTGGCCGATCTATCTTTGCAAGGATTGACCAACGAAATCAATAACGGCTATCCCTTAACGCTGCGGGGCGTGCCCGGACAGGAGCTGCTGTTGCAGTTGATTACCGATCGCGATCGCTTCGACTTCATCACGATCAAATCTATGGGCGAGCAGCTCAGAACCTTGATCGAAAGCGCGATCGCGCAGCCCGATATCCGAGTCGGCCAGTTGCAGCAGCAGTTGCAAGAATCCAGCCAGCAACGCTTCAAACAGGCACGACGACAAAAGCTCGGCCAAATTCGCCGCAAAACCATCCGCCACAGCGCGCCAGCAGGAGGTGGGAACTAATGCCTGATGCGACTGCTAAACCGAAGTTGGGCTTGCGATCGCGCCGTCAGCGCGGGCAAGCAATTCAGGTGTCGTCCACTCAGTTGGTGACGACAGAGCCGCTTCAGCCAGACTCGTCTTTACCGCTGGTCGTGCGTCCGGCGGTGGAAGGGTTGAATTTAATTGACTGGGCGGCGGGACATCGCGAGTGGATTCAGCAACAGCTCTGGCAGCACGGCGGTCTGTTGCTGCGCGGCTTCAATAACGTCGGTGCGGAAACCCTGGAATGGTTCTTCGGCGCGCTCGGGGGTGAGCTGATGGAGTATGCGTATCGCTCC
>JBCBTL010000328.1:0-4084 GCA_039818705.1 Cyanobacteria bacterium J06639_1 | reverse complement strand
TGTCGTAGGACATGGCTAAAATGAGGCTCCCCGAAGTCAGAATCGCCTGAAAAGGTAGCACCACGACATCTGCGGCGCTGAAATACAGCGGAATATCTTCGTTTGCAATGAAGTGGGAGTGCCAGAGGGCATTTGGGGTTGCTTCGGTTTTGGCAGCGATCGCCCTTCCGTAGTCAGCATCGAGTGCTTTCCCGGCAATCAGTAACGTGTGTCCTGCGGCAGGAAGTTGACTCGCTTGCCATGCCTCTAGCAGCGCTTCGATGCCTTTGTAAGGCCGCACCATACCCAAGTTGAGATAAAGCTTGCCGTCCAGCGGCAGTCCGAGCTGCTTGCGCGCCAAGTCGGGGGCGATCGCCTGTCCATACACCTGTCGGTAATGACCGTGGGGAATCACTGTCGCTTTGGCGGGGTCGAAACGATATTGCTCGGCCATCAAGTCGAAGGCGGTCTGATTGTGGACGATGATGCGATCGACCCAGCGCACCAGCGATCGCCGCACCCACAGGTCGAAATTGGCAAAGGCGGCATCGTGGGCGATCGCGTTGTGAATGGTGAAGACGAGGCGCACGTTACTCCAACGCGTCAGCAGACTGTCGAGCAGGAACTTGAGGCTGTAGATACTCTTCGTTTGCAGGTCGCGTCCGCG
Source organism: Cyanobacteria bacterium J06639_1 (assembly GCA_039818705.1). Classification (GTDB taxonomy): domain Bacteria; phylum Cyanobacteriota; class Cyanobacteriia; order Thermostichales; family PCC-7336; genus JBCBTL01. The sequence goes on along the minus strand of JBCBTL010000328.1, from coordinate 3,438 downwards.
CGCGTAGGGGGCGATCCAGTGCAAGTGAACGAGATCGAACGGGCGATCGTCCCCTCGGCTGGCGCGAAAAATGGGCAGTCCTCGCCGATATCCCTGCGGAAACTGCACGCGGGCACCGTGACGGGCGATCGCGTCTGCGAGCAACGACTGATACGGATTATCGAGGCGATAGTCCGGCAGCATCAGCACGTCGAGCGGGCGCTCTGACTGGGCAGCAGTGGTGGCACTCACCTCATTCTCCTGGCTGCGCCTACGCGGTCACGGTTTGCAAAAAGCCCTGCTTGACGAGGTGCTGCATCCCTTCCTTATACATGAGGTGACGAATGGCACCGACGTAGTGGCGGGAGGGAATGTCGCGGAATCCCGGTTCGAGATGCACGTCGTAATCGACCGGCAGCGACTCGTATCCGTAGCGAGAACTGCACAGGGCGTAGAGGGTTTGCTCGATGCGCCAGAAGTGACCGACGATATCCGGCAACGCTAAAAATTCTTCAATCCAATCCAGCCGCAGCGAATCCTTATGGATGAGTCCCAAGCCCGAATTCACTCGGTCTTTGACTTCAAATCCCATTGTCTTCTGCACGAACGCCGGATCGACTGTGTAGGCACTACTCACGTCGGCATTGAGGGTGTTGAGCTTGTAATCGGGGTCTTCAATGCGATCGAGCATCACCTGCGGCGCTTTGAAAAACAAAATATCGCTGTCGAGCAGCAACATGCGATCGCTCTTCAAGTAGGCGATGAAATCGAAAACCTTGGGGGCGAGGTGATTCGTCTTGCGAAACTCCAAGCAGCGCGGGTAATCCTTTAAATACTCGAACATGAACTCGTCTGCTTCAGGACGCTTGACGATGCGTGCCTCAGGGAACGATCGCTCGAAGACCTCGAACTGTTCGGCTCCCAACGTACCGTCGTCGTGAACGCACAGAGCGTACTTCCGCTCCGAGTGAAAATAGAAAGATTGCAGCGTCCACAGTAAATTCACCCAGTCACGAGCCGAGGTGAGTACGTGAATCTCGCAAATCTCTGATGACGTGCCCGTAGTGGGCTTTGCATTCACAATTTTGGGCCGTACCGAGTCGCGATAATGCGCAGTCGTGAAGCCGTGTTGGTACTTTTCCCGCAAGTTATAGACCAGTGTGCCAATACCCACGATCGCGTTCCCCATCCCGTGCGTGCTAATTGTATGGACTTCTGCGCAACTGACGCAGTGATCCAGATATCCAAAGCAAATCGATGGCGATTTCACCCTGCGGACACCCTGCGAATAGGTTAAGTATAAACCAGGTAGACAGAAACGAAAACTACACGATTCCGCAAATGCATGCGTATCGAGTCAACCTCAAAGGAGAAGAGAGCCGTACGTGCGTGTATGGCTTGCCATCCTGATGGTGGTTTATTTGGGTGGCGGAGCACTTGCGGCTTGAACGCTGGCTCGAATGCCGAGGCCGAAAGTCGTCAGCACAGCAGCTAAGGCAAACCAATCGCCCCAGCGAGAGGCGATCGTGCGATCGTCGCGCAGCCACATATGGCCGACTACTACACCGGGCTTCCAGAACGCGCCGCGCTGTTGAACGATCCCTGACGGGTCGACAATCAAATTGCCGCCGGTATTGTTGACAAAAGCAAAGCTCCGCCTCAGTTCCACCGCCCGAAACACTGACAGGCTAGCGTGCAAAATCGGCCAGTTGCTTTTACCGAACCAGCTATCGTCAGAGATCGCCATCAGCGACTGCGCTCCTGCCCGCACTAGCTCTCGCGATGGCTCGGGCATAACGCTTTCTAAACAGACCATGACCCCCAACTGTCCCAAGTCTCGCCCGCCCTCTAACGGGCGATAGCCGTCGGGAGAAGGGACGAAGCGCTTCGTTTCAAAATACTGAAACAGCCATTGCTTGCCGTAGCGATCGCGAATTTCGCCGCTATCGTCATAAAGCAGTGCTGTATTAATGAATTGTTGCTGCTCCCAGGGCAAGTCCTGCGTGCGCGGATCGGGTTCGCTCGACCCAGTGATTAACATGGCTCCTCTGGGAAAGGGCAACAGCGGATCGAAGACAAAGCGTTCCAGTTCGGTGTCCGCCACCTGCGCTCGCAGCGCCCCTTCCGGCCAGACCACTAGCTCGACTCTCCGGTCGGACTCGATGTCACTATTCAGCAAGTGTCGAGTCATCTTCTGGAGTTCGGCGTAGCGCTTGGCTCGATATTTCCAGGAACGATCGCCCTCCAACCATGCCTTTTGCTGCACGGTACCAATGGTGTAGTGGGGAGCCACGTCGGGATTGGGAGCCGCAAAGACGGGCAAACGCCAACTGCCGTAGCCAAGTGCGAGTCCCCAGATAGCGATGCCGACCCCTGCAGCTCGCCAGCGATCGCGAGGAACAGTGCGGGCGATCGCGGCCAGCGTGGCATTGCTCAAAATCGCCAGAAACGTTACTCCCCAAACTCCCGTGATATCGGCAATTTGAATGGCCAGGGTGAAGTCAAAGATACAAGCTCCGTAATGAAGTGGGAGCGGAAATTTGACGAGCGCCATCACGCTGTCAAAACTCGTCCATACAGTGGCGATGGCTATGGGTCTCAACCACAGCGGACATTGCCGAGTGAGCTGCAAGCTAGTAGCGCTTGCTAGCACGTAGAACAAGGGCACGACGGGCGAGACAATCAACCCTCCCAAGATTTCTGCCCAACCGAAGGATTTCACGGAGAACAGGTCGGGCACGAACACCAACAGACAAATTGCAAACCAGATGACTCCACTAAGGCGAACTCTTTGCCACCAGGTCTTTTCCCAGCCCCAGTAAAAAAGAGGAGCTAGTCCGATTAACGCTCCTGGAAACCAATGCGCCCACTGATTGGGGGAACTAAGCGCCACGAGCAAGATTGCGATTCCCCCGACCCAACACGATCGCGAAGAAGGGAAGCGCCGATCGTCGGTCGGTCGGTCGGAAAAGACAATGGAGCTGTCCTTGGAGTCTGAGGAGGGGGTATCTGTTCGCACTGCGTATTTGAGGCTCTCTGCAATCGCTGCTATTTTGGCATCTGGCAAGAGTTCTCAAAGCCAATACATTTGCAAGGTGCATGCCTGGCAGTCTGCCTCGGATCGGCCTCTTGCTGCCCTCGTCCGTCTCAAGTAAGCCACGATATCGGCACTACCGGCCTCACATGCGTTTGCCCAGAGTAGTGGCTCAAACAGACGCTGTCTCTGTATTCAAGACTTTCAAGCCTCGGAGGATGTGACGGCGATCGCGGCCAACGCACATTATCTTCAGCCTTTTCAGACCCATCCTGTCTTAGGCTTGCCATATCGCTCACGTACCGTGCAACTATGCTCGAAAAGCTCAAGTCTCGCTTGCAGCGTTTGTTTCATCAAGCTCGAATGCCTCAGCCCTCTGATGCACAGTCTGCAACTCCTTGGCAGAAACTCATCAGGCAGATGAG
>JBCBTL010000327.1:0-4095 GCA_039818705.1 Cyanobacteria bacterium J06639_1 | reverse complement strand
GATTCCCCAGCCAAAGCAGCTTACGTTGGAGCTGTTGGCGAAAGACCGACTGAACGCGTTCGTAAATTCGCGGCCACTGCTGCAAGTCTTTCCAGTAAAACCACATGACTGTCGTGTAGTCGGTGTGGCTGTAGGCTTGAACCTGGAAGCGATCCTGATCGACAACCTCGAAAGGCGTGCCGCCCACGACAAAACCGACGAACACTTCGCGACGCTCGGGGGTAATGCTGACGAGCCGGACAACGCCCTCTTGCGTGATGTAAACCAAGCCGGGTCGCGTGGGAATTTGCTCGTCGCGACTGAAGGTGCGGGAGTGGAAGTGCTGCTCGGCCCACTGACACACTTCACCCCATTCTTGAACTTGATTGACTGACAGAATTGACGATGCCATGACAAACCTCAGTAAATTGGCGGGTAGGTGAAGTACGGCTTTGTGAGGCTGCGTGCGATAGTGGCAACACCCGGACGAACGCTCTCAAGCGTAAAATCTAACACAAAGTGTTGTTGTAACAAAATGACCGCAAACGCGCGCAAGAGAATTCACAGATACATGACGCAAGTACCCATCATGATAGCGCACCTAGCTTGACTTAAGTAGCCACCAGTGCAGGTCTCCAGATATTTGGCGAAAATAGCGCTGTTGCCGTAAATGCACTGATTAAATTGTGCGACTCGACGACAAATGAATAGCATTTTCATGAGTGAAAAGCAACACGTTGGCGGGTGTTCGTCTCAATTTGTTGCTCGTTTCGCTCGATCTTTGTCCGGGTAGGCTTAAGGTTTAAGCCAAATCTGTACCACGTTGCTGTCGTAGTTGGGCTGTGTGCTCCGCCTCTCTGCGATGCGGCAGACCCGCGGGCGATCGGATATGAAGTATAGCTTTGCAGAATTTTCTAGGCACTTGCTCTGAGCCAAGGCGTGCCCGAGGTGTGCTGTGGGTCGACAGATATCCATGGATTTCACATCCGCCGCGATCGCTATTGGGGGTTCCCGGTCGTTCCTCCCGCACTCTGAAGGCAGGGCTGAGACTGCTTCGGAGAGGATTTTTAGAAAAGTTGAGTATCAACCAGTGTTAGCAGTATGCGAGTGGAAAAATGCGCAGATGGCAAACCTGTCGGTAATGGCGATTGCCCCTCAGCTCTTTTTATGGGGTCGTACTGGGCGATCGCGCGGGCGATCCCTACCCGCTGCGTTCGGCTATCCGGCAGAGATGCTCGCTAAGGCTTCTCTACACTGAAGGAGAAGCGTGACGGTGCAAGCATTCGGCTCGCGCAAGGATATGTAAGGGTCAGCATGAGTAGTCGGTTTTATCCTTCGTTGGCTGCAACCCTGTGGGCAAGCGATCCTCATCCGGAATGGGTGTTGGGCGCAGGTCAACTCACTTGGCAACAAGCTGTTGCCGCCCTCTATCAATTGTGGTGGGATGCTGGTGTCGAAGGCATTGAGATTGTCGGGGCAGAAAGTGGCTGGCTGGCTCCCATCTTTCAAAGCCCCCCCACGTCCCGCAGACATGCTGAATGCGAAGGGGCACGAGAGTCCCATCATGCCGCCCCGCAGACCTCGCATGTCTCGACGACAAGTCAGGCGAATGCTGATGGAATTGCGATTGAGACATTGGCGATCGCGCCGCATCAATGGCTATTTACCTCAGACCTGTCTGCGAAAGCCTTATCCCGTGCTGATCGCGCGATCGTGCCGCTGTTGCCGCGCGACCCGTTGCTGGCAGAAGCCTTCGTAGCCATCCGCACGACGGAGTTTGCGGCGATCGTCGCTCGCGTCGAACGCCCCGATACCGAGCGTCCTGGGGTGGCGTTCTCGTTCGATCCGCAGACCGTCCAGAGGGTGTGGAGCGCCCTTGCTTCCAGACTTCAAGAGGTACGACCCGACTGCGTCGAACGCTGGCAGATGTGGGATCGACGGTTGCCGTGGGTCGAGCCGTCCTATCGCTTGATTTCACGCTTTAGCAGTTGGGTGATGATGGCGACTCAATCGACGCGATCGCGCTCCGAAGAGCCTCATACTCTGCCTCAAACGCTTCTACCTGCTGCCTCGCGAGACCGCCCGCGATCGCCCAAAGTCGCGATTTCGGCTCCGACTGATGAAGTCTCGCTCTCAGAAACAGAACTTCTCAAGGCGATCGCGCATGAAGTACGCACCCCCCTCGCGACCATTCAAACGCTGACGCGCCTGATTCTGCGTCGATCGGACATTCCCGATCCGGTGCGGCGCTATCTGGAAGGAATCGAGCGGGAGTGCAACGAACAAAGCGATCGCTTCGGCCTGTTTTTCCGCGCGACGGAGTTCGATCCCGATCGGGTGCGCCTGCAAACCACATCGCTGGTCGAACTGCTCGAACAAAAGCTCCCCCTGTGGAAACAGCAGGTGGAGCGACGCGGCTCGACGTTAGACCTAGAGGTTCCTGCCGACGTTCCCACCGTCGTTAGCGATCCAACTACTCTGGATGCCGTGCTGTCGGGGGTGATCGATCGCGTGGCGCGCAGTACGCCAGCAGGCAGCCACGTCACAGCCGAAGTGGTTGCGGCGGGGGAACAGGTCAAGCTGCAATTTCGCATCGCAAACCCGGATGCAGACTTAACTGCTGCGGGCACCGAGCCGACCCCTACCCAAGCATTAGGACAGCTTTTGGCCTTCCAACCCGAGACGGGAGCGCTCAGTTTGAGCATTCCCATGACTCAATCGCTGTTTCGCGCCCTGGGTGGATATTTCACGGTGCGCCAACAGGCACAGCGGGGAGAAACCCTAACGATTTTTCTACCGCGACCGCCCCAATAGCCGAGCCAATAGCCGAGATCGATCCCGCCTGCCCCCCATGACGTTTTGTTGCTATGCCCGACTTTCCCCCCATCCGCGATCGCGATGCTTCAGATACGCTGCTGCTCGATACGTTGCTGCATCAGCTTCGCAATCCCCTGACAGCCATGACAACGCTGGCGAAACTGTGGCAGAAGCGATCGCCACCTGACGATCCCAATGCTTGGATTGCCGATCGCATCGAGCAGGAATGCGTACACGTACGCCTGTTGCTGGAGCAGTTCGAGCAGCAGGCTCAGGGAGAAGCTGAAGCCACAACACCTGCAGAGATCGCGGCGGTCGATCTAACTGACTTTTTGCAGCAGCTCTGGCCGACGTATGCGGCGATCGCTCGCGAGCGTCAGATCGATCTCCGTCAGGATTTCGCTCGGATTTCAGCAATCGACGCAGACACGGCAAAGCTGCGCGAAGTATTGGATAACCTGCTCGATAATGCCCTGAAGTACACGCCTGCGGGGGGGGAGGTCTGCGTGCGACTGACCGAAGCTGGCGAGGAGATTGCAATTGCCATCAGCGACTCCGGGCCGGGCATTGCCCCTGCCGATCTGCCGCTCATTTTCGAGTGGCGGTTTCGCGGCACAAGTGCCGATCTCGATCCGTCGGGAAGTGGCTTAGGGCTGGCGATCGCCCGAGATTTAGCCTCGGAGATGGGTGGTAGCATCGACGTGAGCAGTTTGCCCGGACGGGGCACGACGTTTACCGTCAGGCTGCCGATATCTGAGCGATCGCGATCGGACTCTCCCTCGATCGTCTAGCGGTGTTTCGCGGTCTAGCGTTTTACGGTCTAGCGCTTGGTGGGGCGGGAGCCTTGCCTCATTGGCACGACTCAGCGACACGAGTGGAGGGGCGAGCGGTACGTGGGTCGAGCATCTGTTGAATTCGGCGAGTGGTATGAGTTACGTCCTGTTGGTTGATGACGAACCCGGCATTCGGGAGGCCGTGCAAGCCTATTTAGAAGACAGCGGCCTGACGGTGACAGCGGCTGCGAATGTGGCCTCGGCCATGCAGCACTTGCAGCAGCAGAAGCCCGATTTGATCGTGTCGGACGTGATGATGCCACAGCTCGACGGCTATCAATTTCTCGAAAAAGTCCGGCAAGAGGATGCCTATCGGTTTATTCCGTTCGTGTTTTTAACCGCGAAGGGCATGACCGGCGATCGCATTCAGGGGTACGACGCAGGGGTGGATGCGTATTTGCCCAAGCCGTTCGACCCGGACGAGCTGGTGGCGATCGTCAAAAATTTGCTCAATAAGGCCAGCAGC
>JBCBTL010000326.1:0-4100 GCA_039818705.1 Cyanobacteria bacterium J06639_1 | reverse complement strand
TAGCCTTTGGCGAGTGCAGCTTATCTTTCAACTTGTCAATCCCCAGGGCAAATCCACACCCTAGTAAAAGGCCCAGAAAGGCTCCCAGAAAGGCATTTCTAAGCGCGTTGACAGGCGTGGGTTCTGGCTGAGTTGGCGGCGTTAATACTTTCCACGAAACTTCCTGCTGGGCGGCATCGACCCGAAAAGCCTCTCGTTTCGACAAAAAGCTATTCAAATTACCGCGAACGATGCTCAACTCCTGCTGCACCTCAGAATACTCGCGTGCCGAGGCTGATAATGCTTCGATTTTTTGCTGCAATCCGGTCACGGTTGCCGTCAAAGCGCGATCGCGAGCCTCAAGTTCCCGAATCCGACTATCCACCTCGTCGAGGATTCGCTGTTTTTCTCGCCTCAAGAGTTCCAACAATCGTCCCCGCTGGCGTTGCATCGACTCGAGTCCCGGCCCATCAAGCTTGAAACGGCTCGACTCTGCTGCCAGCTCGCTTTCTAAGATCGACAGCCGTTCGAGTAAAAACTGATAGCTCGGATTTTCATTCAACACGAACAGCGACGTTGCTGCGCCAGATCCTTCCGTTAAACTCCGCGCTAAATCGGCCCTCACCGCGTTTAGTTCGTCAAGCTGTATCTGTGTTTCTAGCCGCTGCGTTTCAAACGTGCCAAGCTGCTGCGTCAGCTGGGTTCCTTTGTCTTCCGGGTCGAGAGTCGCGCTTTGCTGGCGCAGTGCCTGCAAGCGATCTTGTAATGACTGAGACCGCAATCGTAGTGTCGGAAGTTGAGCTTCTACAAAAGTCATTCCAGCCGCAATACCAGTTTGGCGCTCGTCGATGCTGTATTGAATAAACGACTGAGATACCAAATCGAGCGCAAAGCTGACAGCCTCTGGGTCGAGATGCCGAAATTTGACGTTCAACACCTGAGCATCTCCCCCAGCAGTATTCACCCGCAGAGCCTTCTCGAACTGCTCGTACGTCACATCGGGAAAGCGCTGCTGAAATTGCTCGACCATTGGCTGGAGCAATCGCGGACTGGTGAGGATTTTGAGCTGAGTTTCCTTTGCCAGCTCCGCCGCATCATGACTGCGATTGCTCACAGAATCGGGCAAAGCTGTCGAAATAATCTGAGTCTCCACTGCAGCTGGCTCCGTCAGCAGCTCGAATTCTCCCGAGTAGATCGGCACGTCCGTGAGTGACTTGGCAGTCGCTGCGATCGACACCGCCAGCGCCATCCCGACGACCATCCAGGCATGGCGCCATAGAGCAGCCCCCGCATCGCCGAAGTGCAAGCCGCCTTCCGCATAATCATCTCCATTTCCTCCAGCGCCGGAGGCCAGAGGCTGGGGTTCGCTCGGACGCACGTCGAGGATAGGCTGCCACGCCAGCAAGCGCCCCAGCTCAAGCGACACGATCGCCTCGTACGTTATCCCCGTTTTCCGATCGACAACGACAGCCAATGCTTCACTCGCGCTCTCACCCTCGCAATTGCCGGGCGCGTGAGAGTCATTCCCATCAGAGTTTTCCGCATTGAGGGTGGCCGCTGGGTGCGCCACCACAGACACGATTTCATGGCGATCGCCAAAGCGATGATGCAAGCGCAAGACCCGAACGACTTCAGCTACGCCATCGACACTCAGAGCTTGCGACGGCGTAGCTGACAACCGCGCCAATGCAGCAGACAGTAACGGAGAAACACTCATAAACCGCTCTTAGATAACTAGTGTTACAGGAATTCCCACGACAAGAGCGCCCTCTGGAAGAAAACCAAAGCTACTCAGAACAAATGCCGCTTCCTCCAAACCATGACGCGCCAATACCATTGAGTTTCATGTACCTTAGCACCAACCTACGTATTAATACCAAGGTTGCCGATTGCAGATGCCGCAAGTCTGAGTATTCGCTTCGCATCAAGCCCGACCCAGGAAATAAAGGCAGACCCTAAGTATAGTCACGCCAGAGAAATCGCGGCCGCAACGGAATCTGCGCACCTTTGAACGGCAATGTATCCGGCCTCTACCTTCCTTTTCAAGAAATTAAGTGTATGCTACTAAGTGATTATCCGTATTATTGCTGCGGATCGGCCTGCTCACTACGCGGAATTCCTGAAGGTGTCGCATGAAGGTTCCTATGATTTCTAAGGTGTCGAGCACTCCTGTAAACCTTGTCGTCATTGATTCAGCAGTCGGCGATCGCGACATATTGGTAAACAATCTTCACTCACACGCGACTGTATTGCTCCTTGAGGCCGATGTGGATGGGATCGCGCAGCTCGGTCAGATATTGTCCGATTACGTTGGCTCGGTCTCTCGACTGCACGTAGTGTCTCACGGTTTCCCCGGATGCTTGCGGCTGGGTACAGCACAACTGTGTCTCGAAACATTCAGCCAGTACGAGTACGTCTTTCAACTGTGGGCGCGAGCTCTATCGCACGATGCAAGTGTGTTGCTCTACGGATGCCAAGTGGCAGCGGGGCAGTTGGGTAAGCGCTTCGTCCAGACGTTGAGTCGGAGGGTGGGGGCAAAAGTTGCGGCATCTTCTAGTCCCGTCGGTCACGAGAGCAAAAACGCAAATTGGACTCTCGATTTCACCACAGGCCAGTTCGAGCCAGTTTCGACGTTTCGGCCGGAGATTGCGATCGCTTACGAGCACGCGCTCGGTGTCGATGAGGCTTTTTCTGGGATTGCGCCGGTCGATCTAGTGGTCCCTGGAGAAGTGGGTGCAGTCAAAATTACTGTCAAAGCCGGAGGAAACGTTCAATCTTCAACGTTCAACAATAAGTCGTTTGTCGTAGAAAACGTTGGTGATAAGCGAGTTGCCGCTATTTATGTGGACATTAGCAATGCATTATTTCCAGATACCGTTTTCGATCCAGTGGGTCTAGCTGGCGATAGCGCTTTTCGCGGATTGCAGTTTAATTCCACTGGGGGGACTGGGGCATTCGAACCTGGGAACGGCCAGGCTCTTCTTCCTTTTTACGGTGTGGGAGGAGCAGACGGATATGAGGGTATGCTCCTGACCTTCAACCCAGATGTCGATAACGGCTTTAACTCTGGAGAAATCGCCAAGTTTGGCGTTGATGTCGATCCAAATTCGATTGTCGGTTTGCCGAAGAAGCCCGCTGATATTGATGGCAACGATCCGCGCCTGAATAATTGGGACATTGGTGGCGTGTCGGGTGCGGAGTTGATCAATTCTCAAATCCACGTTCTGTTCGCGGACGGGACGACTGCTGTAGGAGAACTGATCGGAGACGGATCTCAAGGTGGAAGTGCAGCTATCGCTTCTCAGGCAAGCCCTAATAAACAAGTAACACTAACCGTCAATGGAGTTAGTGCTGGTGGCTCTGGCTCCTACTCCCAAAACAACATCCAGGTACTCGTTTCTGGCGATGCGGGAGATACAGCTCGCATCGTGCTTTCACAAGGCTTCATACAGCCTTTCGATTACTTCGATCCTACAGGCAATCCAGTCAACTTGTCAGAGACATTCGTTGGTTCGCCATTCCCAGCTAATAATGCCATCAAGTTCCAGACCGTAGACGTAGTTCTGGACGGAACGCAGCAGGATATTACATCCCTGTTTGACTTCAATGCACCTGGTGGAAATCTAGCCTTCTCCGGTGATGACAAACTTCCCATTGGGTTGGCTGCATCTATTGTTGACTCCGAGCAACTGCCTCTAGGGCCAGTGACTGACCCCATCTATTTAATTCACGAAGAGGCAGGGAACAACATCGCCCCGACGAGCAGCGGGATTGCCAATATCACGGTTGATGAAGGCGCTGATAACACCATCATTTCCTTATTTGACATCTTTGACGACGCTCAAGACCCCGATACAGCCCTCACCTATGAAGTTGTCGGCAATACTAATGCTTCCCTATTTGTCACTTCACCCTCTATCGACCCCGTGACGGGAGAATTGGCTCTCGATTATGCAGCTACCGGTACGGGCACCACTGACATTACCATCCGGGCCACCGATACCGAAGCGCTGTTCGTCGAGACCACCTTTACCGTGACCGTAAATGAGGTTTCTCTTCCCCCTCCTGGCGGCATCATTCGCATTGAAGCTGAAGACTACAAGCCAGGAACTAACGGTGTC
>JBCBTL010000325.1:0-4115 GCA_039818705.1 Cyanobacteria bacterium J06639_1 | reverse complement strand
GCTGAATCGCCGCCAAATCTACTTCCACCCAAGCCCGCTGCATTACCAGATCGGGGTGCGGCAGTTCTGAAATAGATCTCGGGCGATCGCTTGCCATCGGGTTTGCGGAGATCGCCCTGATGACAGGTGAATCTGCTGAAGTCTGTGCATCTTCTGTTGATGGGGCCGAGTCGCGATCGCTCGTCATGATTGCAATCCTCGCCGCTCCAACCAATATCGATACACGGGCAGTCCGTTAGCGGCGCAGGATCGTTCGCGGTGGGTGGAAATGCCGAGGGGATTGGCATCGATCCGAGCGTGACTGCCACAGAGATTTTCAAAGGCGGGGTGAGCGGCAAATCGTGCTTCCATTTCTACCGCGACGTCTTCGATATCGGACTGAAGGAACAGCGGCGCACCCGGTTTCATCAGGCGAGCAAGCGTCTCCACCAGTCCCGGCTGGACGACCCGACGTTTGTGATGCCGTTTTTTGAACCACGGATCGGGGAACTGAATGCTGACGCGAGCTAGTTCGTGGGGCGCGAACAAGTGCGGCAGCGTCACGATCGCGTTCGCAAACAAAAAGTGAACGTTATCGAGATTTAATTCCCGCACCCACGCATTCGCCCGCTCTACGAGAGGCTGGCGAATTTCCACTCCCAGCACGTTCCATTCGGGGTGACGTGCCGCCAGCGCCAGTGCAAACCGCCCCGTCCCCGTGCCGATGTCGAGGTGAAAGGGTTGGTGCAAGCGCGCGTAGGCTGTTTCCCAGTTCGGAGTGGGAGCGGGGGTTTGATATTGGATGTGGAAGGGGTTGACGTGATTGCGCACCCGATTCTGATTGAGGCCGATGGGGGCGGGGGCGGCATCGTAAAGCCAATCGCGGATCGTGGCGCGATCGCCTGATGAGTCTGAAGCCTGAGGATGACGTGGATCCGACACGATGAATCGCAAACTCGATACGAGGCAGAAAGGGCGACAGTAGCCTGAGACTTAATATCTTACTCAGTGCCAAAAGCGCGATCGCCCGCATCTCCCAACCCTGGCACGATGAAACCTTGTTCGTTTAGGTGTTCGTCAATCGTGGCTGTGTAGATATCGATGGCACCGTAGCGATCGCCGATTTTTTGTAACGCAGGGGCAGCGGCGATCGCCGAAATCACCCGGACGTATTCTAGATTGGCTCCTCGATTTTCCAGCGTTTCTAGCACGGAAATGAGCGTGCCGCCCGTCGCCAACATTGGCTCAGTAATGAGGATACGGGTTTCAGGAGTAAAGCTGGGCGGCAGGCTGTCGAGATAGCAGTTCGCCGCTAACGTTTTCTCGTCGCGCTTGTAGCCCAAGTGATAAATTCTGGCGGCAGGTATCAAAGCTTGACAACTATCTACAAGTGCTAGGCCAGCTCGTAGAATAGGAATGATAGCCAGAGACGCATCGATATCGAAAATTTCGGCGTCAGTTTCGGCGAGTGGAGAGCGAACGCGAATTGCTCGGGTGGGCATAAAGTCGCGCAGGGCTTCATAAGTTAGCCAGCGGCCGAGCTCGCTGAGGGCATTGCGGAAAAGCGGCATTGGAGTGCTTTCATCACGGACGATCGCCAACCAATGTTTGATGAACGGGTGAGGCGGAACGTAAACGCGCAATTGCTCTCCAGACATAGGGGCTTCACTCGGGTTAATTGGCTGGTAGTAGCGTATCGCGACCCGGCACTTCGCGACTCCCTCCTGCGGATTCCCCTCAACCGATGTGCTGCTAGCTTCGTCCCTGCTGAGATTCTCGATTGCGGGTTGGGGGCACGATAAGACAGTCTGCGATCGCGCGATCGCGAGATGTGGCAGTCCTCGCCCTCATTCAACCTCTGGAGAGGTAGGAGGGTTTGCTGTTTCATCCCTGTGCACAGGAAACGGTAGTGATATGATCGCTGACGATCGCGAACGAGGCTCTCTCATGTCGGTATCTCCCGTGTCCCCAGTCGTCCTCGTGATTTTGGACGGATGGGGCTACCGAACCGAGTCGGATGGTAATGCCATTCTCAACGCGAATACCCCCGTGGTGGATAGTTTGTGGGCGGCGTATCCCCACGCGCTGGTTGCTACGTCCGGCAAAGCCGTGGGACTGCCCTCCGAGCAAATGGGAAACTCGGAAGTCGGTCATTTGAACTTGGGCGCGGGGCGCGTAGTGCCGCAAGAATTGGTGCGCATTTCTGATGCGGCAGAAGATGGGACGCTAGCCTCCCATGCTGTCCTCAAGGAGACCTGTGCACGGCTACAGCAGAACGGTGGCAAGCTACATCTGGTAGGGCTGTGTTCGGATGGCGGCGTGCATTCCCATCTCGACCATATCGAAGCGTTGATCGACATCGCAGTTGATTGGGACTTGCATCCTTACCTCCACGTCATTACGGACGGTCGCGATACGTCCCCTCAGCGGGGCGTGGAATACGCGACCCGGCTAGAGCAGAAGGTGACGGGCAAGGGTACGTTAGCAACCTTGGGCGGTCGCTACTACGCGATGGATCGCGATCGCCGCTGGGATCGCACCGAGCAGATGTATTCGGTTATGACCGACGGCAGTGAAGGCAATGGCCTGTCAGCCACAGAAGTTTTGAAAACGAGCTATGCCGAAGGCGTTACGGATGAATTCATCCCGCCCGTGCGGTTAGCGCCGGGAGCGATCGAATCGGGTGACGCGCTGTTGGTGTTTAACTTCCGTCCCGATCGCGCTCGTCAGCTCGTCCAAGCGTTCGCAATGTCCGAGTTCGACGGGTTCGAGCGCGAGTTTATCGAGCCGCTGACCGTTTTGACGATGACCCAGTACGCCTCGAATTTGCCGGTGAAGGTGCTGTTCGCTCCCCAAAATCTAGACAATATCTTGGGGCAGGTGGTTAGCGATCGCGGCCTGAAACAGTTCCGCATTGCCGAAACCGAAAAATACGCCCACGTTACCTACTTCTTTAACGGCGGTTTGGAGAAAGAACTGCCGGGCGAAACCCGCGAACTGGTGCCCAGTCCTCCCGTCGCAACCTACGATCGCGCTCCAGCTATGTCCGCCAAAGAGGTCACCGACAAGGCGATCGCGGCGATTGTTAAGAAAGAGTATTCCCTGGTAGTCATCAACTACGCCAATCCCGACATGGTGGGGCACACCGGAAATTACGACGCGACGCTAGAGGCGATCGCGACGGTCGATACTTGTTTGGGCGAGTTGGTGTCGGCGATCGGGTTGGCGGGCGGTACGGCTTTGATTACCGCCGATCATGGCAATGCCGAATACATGTGGGACGAGCGCGGCAATCCGTGGACGGCGCACACGACTAATCCGGTGCCGCTACTGCTCATTGAGGGAGAAGGGCGCAAGATTCCCGGACGCGGTAACGCTGTTGAGTTGCGTGAGGACGGTCGTTTGGCCGATATTGCGCCGACGATCTTGGAAATTCTCGGTATCGAACAGCCCGAGGAGATGACCGGGCGATCGCTTTTCGTACCGATGGATTACGAAGTCAGAGCCAATCGCAGTCCGGTGCGCTTGAGTTTGTAAGCCTCTAAGAGGATGAAGCCACTCGGTAAGATAGAGGTGGTTTTCACGAAGGCGAAACCCCTCACATGCCGACTCGCGACACGCTGCAAGACGATCGGAATTTTCAACATGCCAAAGAAAGTCTGCGCCACCTGATCGCCTCGCTGGATTTGGCGGCGATCGAGCGGGACGGGTTAGAGCACGATTTAGCAGAGCTACAAGGTACTTACGACAAATTAGAAAGCGACCTCGTTCGCATTGCCGCGTTCGGCATGGTGGGACGCGGCAAGTCTTCGTTGTTGAATGCTCTAGCGGGGAAGCCCGCGTTCGAGACGGGGCCGACCCACGGGGTTACGCGCGAGCAGCAGGTGGTCGATTGGGATATTTCGCGCCAGAACCTACCCTACGGCTCGACGGACAAGGGGCGATCGCAGGCGATCGTGCGGGTCACGATTCCTAGCATTGCCGGTGCCCGCATTCAGCTCATCGACACGCCCGGCATTGACGAAGTGGGTGGAGAGGAGCGGGAGCAACTGGCGCTCGACATCGCGCGGCAAGCTGACCTAATCTTGTTCGTCGTATCGGGAGACATCACCCGAGTCGAGTTCGACGCACTCTCC
>JBCBTL010000324.1:0-4132 GCA_039818705.1 Cyanobacteria bacterium J06639_1 | reverse complement strand
CCGAAGACGATCGCAAGTCAATCGGACGATGATGAAGATCGATTGACGGGGGAAGAGATTGCCGCAGTTATCTTCGCGCTCGTGTTCTTCTCGGCGATCATTGCTTGGTTTTTTTTTGATGACACGCTCGGATTCGGTTCGGGGCGGAGGTTAGAAGACTTGCCCAGGCCAGAGCTAGTTGATTGAAATACGTTTGTGCGGCGGCGAAGCTTTGCGGAAATAAGCGAATAGAGCATGATTAGATGCAGTAAGTTTGCGTGAAGCAGGTCTATGACTCCTCGGCAGGAGGCGATCGCGCTATTTTCGACGTTCGTGCGGTTTGAAGGCGATCGCTTTGGCGGTTGGCTCGCGGACGGGCGCTTGCGCCGCAGCATGAAAGCACGCTTGGCAAAGGCTCCCGAGTTGAACGAACGGGGCTGGACGCAGTTTTGGCACGGTCGCTGGCACGCGCGTATCGATGAAGCGCCCACCGATCGCGATCGCCTGTTGGCGCGATCGCATTTGATGGCGTATCTGCAAGAGTCTTGCTTTTGGGCAGCCCGCAAGACAGCCTCCGCGTTCGATCGCACCAGTTTGACCGTGGCGGATGCCTTTCAGGGGGCGATCGCCGAGGTCGAGCGGGTGTTGAAAGGGTTCGACCCCGAGCGCGGCACGGGACTGAAAAGCTATGCCAGCGTCATTTTTGGCAATGCCATCCGCGATCGCCTCCGCCAGCAGCGGGAAGTGGATGTCTGTACTCCTTGGGCTTTACTGCGCAAGGTTAGTCAGAAGCGGTTGACCGAGGCGTTGCAGGCGGCGGGCTGGAATGAAGCTGATATCGCGCGGCGATCGCTGGCGTGGTCGTGTTTCAAAACCCTTTACGTGCCCGGAGCAGACAGCGACGCGAATACTCCGCCCAAGGTAACGCGGCAGCTTCAGCGTCCCAGCCGGGAGATGTGGGGGGCGATCGCCAATCTGTACAATTCGCGCCGTCTCGATTTGGGCACGGGCGAGCCGAGCGAGTCGCCGGAGGAAATGGCGGCGTGGCTGGGGAAATGCGCGGAGGCAGTGCGGGCGTATTTGTATCCTGACGTGGCTTCGTTGAACGCGCCTTCGGGGAACGACGAGTCGGGGGGAGAATGGCTCGATCGCGTGGCGGATGGGGAGCGGGATTCGCTGTTGGCGGCGGCGATCGACGCGGAGGCGGAACGCGATCGCAAAGATCGGCAAACTCAGATGCAATCGTTTTTGCTAGAGGCGATCGCGGGGCTGCCAGAAGAGGGGCGATCGCTGCTTCAGTTTTATTACCGAGATGATTTACGGCAGCAAGAGATTGCCGAGCGCTTGCAGATCAAGCAGTACACCGTATCGCGACGGCTCACGAAGGTCAGACAGACGGTATTGAAAGCATTAGCTGCTTGGAGCGAGGACGTGTTGCATATGTCACTCACCCCCGAAGTATTGGATAGTATCAGCACGACATTGGAAGCTTGGCTAGAGACGACCTACGCCGGTGCTGAAGACCCCGACGCTTTGACTGTGGTGGAACGCTCGTGACTCTCGCTGCCCCGACCCATCTTCTCCTCAACATTCCCGCAGACGTGCGGCAGCAGCTTTGGCAACAGAGCGGCGCGCATTCGTCTCCAGCCACCCGCTGGCAAGCCTATCTCAATCGCCTCAGCCTGCACGCGGTCGTGCAGTGGTTGCGAGAAGAGGAAGACCGCGACGCGCGATCGTGGCCGCGAGAGTCTTCCATCGCCAGCATTTGGGAACTGACGAACGGAGCGGCGGTGCAGTTGAGCGACGGCACTCGGCTGGCGATCGTGGCGGACGAAGCGACGGACGATCGCGAACTGTGCGTGCCGCAGGAGTGGGTGGATATTCCCAGTTGGGCGGCGCAGTATTATGTGGCGGCTCAGGTCGATCCGGAAGAAGGCTGGGTGCGGCTGTGGGGCTACGCGACACGCCAGCAGGTCATCGTGCAGGGACGGTATGAAGCGGGCGATCGCGCTTATTGCCTAGATGCGGAAGCGCTGACCCAGGACATGGGGTTGCTCAACGTGACGCGCGAGCTGTGTCCGGTCGATTCCCCTCAGTCTGTGGTGGTGCCGCTGCCGCCGTTGCCTCTGGCGCAAATCGAATCGCTCTTGCAGCGCTTGGGAAATCCTGAAGTCGTTCTGCCGCGCCTGACCGTGCCGTTTCAGGTGTGGGGAGCGTTGTTAGAGCATGACGGCTGGCGGCAACGACTGTATCGCCAGCGGGCGGGATTGCCGGACTGGCGATCGGTGGCGAGTTGGCTGCGCGAAGGCGTGTCGGACGTGGCGGCTCAATTCGGCTGGCAGCGGTTGCAAATGGTAGAAGTGATGGCTGGCGCGCGCGGTGCGGCGACTCAAGCTGAAGCGCTGCTGAGTAAGTCCGTGACGATTGGCGATCGCGCCTATCACCTGCGCGTCATCCCTCAAGGCGAACTGAGTGAAGGCCGCTGGCGGTTCGAGCTAACTCCCGATTCAGGTCGAATTCCCGCCGGGACGACGTTGCGACTGCTGACGGAAGATTTGCAGCCGTTCGAGGGCAATGCAGACGAGGCGGCGACAGACGTAGAGGCGCTGTTCGTAGACGTGGCGATCGCCTCTGGCGAAGGTATCGTCTGGGAAATCTCTCCCGCTCCTGACGATTACGAACGCGAAATTTTGCGATTTTAGACAGGACTGCGGGGTGACTTAACGGCAAGTCTCACCCGTCCGCGCTGTTGCATATCGAACGAAACATATCGCTACAGAATAGGAGCGATGGAGGATCGGCGATCGTGTGTCCGATGAGTTTGGGAACGAGTCAGCAAGCGCGGGCGCTGGAAACGGGGCAGGCGCGGCTGTGGTTAGTAGCGATCGGCGTGGATCTGTACGACGATCCGGGCTTGGCGAATTTACGCTACTCCTCGCTGGACTGTCGGGGGGCGAGTGAGGCGCTAGCGGATGCGACTCAGGTATTTCCTCAGCGCGAAATGCACCTGTTGTGTGACGGAGTCCGAACGCCCACCATCACGGCGACGCGAACCAGTTTGCAAAAAGTGGCGAGCGCGGCTTCCGAACTCGATACGGTGGCGATTTATTTTTCGGGACACGGAGTGGTGTCGGGCGATCGCACTTACCTTTGCCTCACGGACACGGAACTGAGCGACATCGACAGTACGGCGCTGGGCTTACACGAGCTGCTGGCCTATTTGGATAGCTGTCCGGCGCGGCAGCAGTTGGTGTGGTTGGATGCTTGTCACAGCGGTAGTTTGAGCTGGCGCGGCTCGCGCGATGCGGGGGCGACGACGCTAGACGACCCGATTCCGCAAATGATGACGCTGTTGCGCCAGCGGGCGGCTAGCAGCAGCGGGTTTTACGCGATGTTGTCGTGCGATCGCGGTCAGCAAGCGTGGGAATTTCCCCAGTTGGGACACGGGGTGTTCACGTATTTCTTGATGCGGGGGCTGCGGGGAGAAGCGGCGGACGATCGCGGCACGATTGAAGCGGACGGGCTGTATCGCTACGTCTACCACAACACGATTCGCTACATCGATAAGGCCAATCAACAACTGCGCCTGATCGAACAGCAGCAACGCAGTCGCGGCTCAACCCAGGTACAGCCGGAATATCCCCTGCAAACCCCCAAACGCATCGTCGAAGGGGTCGGCGAACTCATCATCGGCCTGAAACCGCAGCGTCCGAACGCTCCGCATCCTCGGCAAGCGGCGATCGCCGACGGCCTCGGCAGCGGTACGAATACGTTGGCATTGGGAAAAACCTTGCAGAGTGCGGGTCAGTTCGAGCTGGCGTTTTGGCCACAGCCCGGATGTAAAGACGAGGAACTGCGAGAGGCGATCGCCACTTGTTTGCAAGTCGAGTCTGACGAAAGTGCAGCGGGCGATCGCGAACTCTCCACGGCGCTACTGTACCTGCGCGGTCGCGTCGAGACGGAGGCGGCGGGGGAACCCGTCTTAGTGTTGGGCGACGACGTGCGCCTGAGTCGGTCGTGGCTGCGGCGACAGTTAAAGCGATCGCGCGCCACCCATCAGGTCGTCATTCTGGAACTGCTCGACCTGCCGCGAGAGCAAACGGAAGACTGGCTCGACGATTTGCAATTAGCGCCCGAACGGGGACAGGCGTTA
>JBCBTL010000323.1:0-4155 GCA_039818705.1 Cyanobacteria bacterium J06639_1 | reverse complement strand
ATCACGAACGTCAGAATGAGTCCTGCTGCCAGCATCGTGTTCGTCAACTGACTCCCGCCCCAGAGCATGGCCAGATTTCCTAGATTCATTTGGCGCGCTCCCATCGCGACGTTCACCGGTCGCTGATTCCACTTCGACGCTGCGATCGCTTTGTCGATCCTCTGGAGCAATGCTTCGAGCTGCTGTTGATTCGCCGCCTGCAAGCTCTGGTGCGAACGTTGACTCTGCTGCAAGAAGCTTTGAAACAATTCCAAGAGCTTCGTCAAATTCTGCTCGGTCTGTTGATTCGCACTCTCGCACCCTTCGACGCGACGGACGAGTTCGCTCAAAAGTGGCTCGAAGTTCTGCAAGTCCTTCAAGTGGCCTTGAACCCAGTCCACTAAGTTCTGAGATGACTTCTGCTCCCTTTGACTGTTCAGGATCTTCTCGATCTGTTGCACCATCTGCTCGATTCTCGACAGCGTCCACAACTCGTCGCGGACGATCGACGACTGGCGACGGTGGGGCGATTTCGACGGCGAGGTCGAGGGCGAGTTGTTCTGGGGGGGCACTGGTTCCAGCAGCTCCAACTGATCGTTTTGAGACGGGGCGGGCTCGTTCATGGCTGACCTGTTCGAGTATTTCGCTAGGGTTTTGCTGCGTCTGTGGACGTTGCGCTCGTTCTAGCAGGTGGTTCATATCCGAGGTGTAGATCTTCAAATCTTTTTTGACTCGACTGACCCCGACGTAAAAACTCTCCCGACCGAGGGCTCGATCGACAGCCACCAACGCTCGGTCAGCAGTTTTCCCCTGACTGCCGTGAATCGTACTCGTCCAGGCGTAATCCACATGCAAAGGTCGGTCGAGCTCGATCCGTTCCCGCAGGCCATTGGCGTACTCGATCTGCGCTGCATTCTTATCCAACTCGACCACTCGAAACTCGCAACCGTTGCGTCGCTTCAGTTCTTTCTCATTGCGCGTCCACCGCAGGCGATCGCCGACTGCAATTTCGAGCGCTTGCGGTACGTATACCGATTTGCGATAGCTCATCGGATCGACCTGTACTTGCGTGCCGTCTTCGGCTTGCAGCGTCACCCGCTCTGGTTCGATTGCTGTAACTCGATACTGCTGCGTGCGAGACAACCCTCGACGGGAATAATGGCGCAGCGGAATCGCAATATCTCCCGGTGAGAAATGACGGCTCATGCGACTCTGAACATCTGTCAATCCTTTCGAGCGCAACTGCGTTACCGTTGCCGTCCGCCCCAACTTGCCCTCTTGCTTGAGGGCGCAACGGAGCTGCTGCGCGATCGCCAGTCGCTCGACATTCGTTCCAGCCAACACTAGCGTGCGATCGCGTTCGGCATCCGAAAGGGATAAGTAATCTGACACGAGGCGATCGCGCCGTTGACTGTCATCGGGAATCTCGGCCACGCGATCGTAGAGCGACAGCTTTTCAATGCCAGCTCGCACGTCACCCCGCGCCACTGCGGCTACGGCGGCTTTGAGGTCGGGGGTGCGCTGCCGTTTCGATTCGTGCAGGTGAGCCGTTGCCATACCTGCTTGTTGGAGACTGCGAAAGGGATGACCCGCTTCCACTGCAGCGAGCTGCCGCACGTCACCTACCAACACTAGCCGCGCGTCCACGTCGGTCGCACGCTTCATCACTTCGAGCGCTGCTTTAGCACTCAGCAGGCTAGCTTCATCGACGATCCAAATCTCAGACGATTGCGAAGTCTCAGGCTGCGGAGTTCGGACGAGCAAACTCGCCACTGTCTCAGACTCGATCCCAACTGCATCTCCCAATACTTTGGCTGCTTCAGCACTGGGGGCTAATCCGCGAAGAACATATCCATGACGTTCGGCAATGTGTCGATACTCCCGCAACGCCGTAGTCTTTCCCGACCCGCCTACCCCCTGCCAAGCGATCGCCCGATCGCGACTCGTACTGGCTAACAAGACAGCTTCACGCTGACCCTTCGTGAAGCCATTTTTGGAGATCGCTTCCGTCACTTCATCTGGAGTGGCGATCGCCGACATCTGCCCCCGTCCCGACTGCATCAATCGAATCGTTTCCAACTCGCGTTGGACAGCTTGCTGCGTCGTGAAGCGATCGTCGAACGTGCGAATTAAGTCGGGATGATTCGCGATCGCCTGCTCTACAGCCTTCAGGTTGAACGGCTGAATTTCCTCGAAGACAAACTGCTCGATCTGGGTTCGACGAAATGCACTCTGCCGCTCCGCACAGTGGGCGATCGCTTGAGTTACGGCTCGGTTTGCTAACTCTCGTTCTTCCTCTGGGGTGAGTTGTGTAGGCGATTGCTTTGGCGTTATCTGGCAGTCGAGGTTAGCTGCTTTCAACTGCACCTGCCAATACTCGTACAGTAGCTCTCGTGGAATGGCCTTTCCTTTAGACGCGCGAGTATTCAGCGTGGCCCACTGCTTCTCCTTTGCCGTCGCGTTGTCAGGATAATGTTCGTCGAGATAAGCCACAATCGCTTGACGGCGTTTTGAAAAATGAGATAGCTGCTCGGGACTGTATCCCTTCAGCTCGAACATACCGTTAGGACGAGTCTCGGTTTCATATCCCAACTTCCGCGCTTCGTAGGCCAACTCGTTTTCGTAGATGCTGCCCAGTAGTTTCGAGTTTTGATAAAGCGACTCGTTAGTTATCGCCCGCCATTTTTTATCCGGAAGCTGCGTGCAGTTGAGCACGACGTTGTGAGTGTGGAGCTGCGGGTCGAGCTCGCGGCTGGTGTCGTGATGGAACTGAGCGATCGTGAAATTTCCCATCTGCTTGGGAATCTGCTTGCTTCCATCCCACACGCGAGCCCGAGCGTGATGACGCTCGATAAATGCAAGCGTACGATCGACAGCTCGGCGATGGGCTTCCTCCAAGCGTTCGTCTCCATTCACCAAAGCCGCAACGCTGACGCTCTTCGGCGCGCTGAAGGTGAGGTCGATTCCCGCGCGGTGCTTTTCGGAATCGATCGCTTTGCCTGAGAGTCTTTCCCCCGAGGGCGAGCGTCCGTTGAGCATTGCTTCGAAATCACCAGCATCAACCCGACCCGATAACCCCAACTTGGCAGCACCTTTGCCAGCCCACTGTGTCGTTTGCTGAGCCTTATTCCGGGTGTAGTAGTTCTCCTGCTTGTAGTAGCGCTTGCCGTGCGCAGCAGAAATATTTGCCAGACTGAGCATTTCGACTCACTGCAACGAAGAAATCCATGCAAATCAGTGCTTTTCGATATTTATAGCTATTGTTGTAGCGTAGTGCGTGAAAATTTCTTAGATTTTTACTTGGAATTTCCCTGACGACAGGCTGGCCGCAATCGCGAGGTAGCGTTGACCTCCTCCCCTTTTTGATCTCGCAAACAATCGAAGACCTCATCCTGAAGTGGATACAGGCAGCATGGAAGCAAAGATTGCTCGTGCGATACCGATCCAAGCTTGCGGCAGGATTCTCAAAAAATAGTGGTAGCTAAAGCGACATAGTCTTCACTCTCATAACCTTGCGATCGCACTTGAGGGAGTCGCGATCGCCACGGAATTTGAAGTTTTCATGAGAGTGCCAACACGGTCGCATTCGTGCGTGATAGCTTGCGGCCAGTTCGGTTTGCTTTCATCTGGCACACCCCAGGCAGGTAGGTTTGTTATGAGTCGAAAAACTAGCGTTGAGATAAAAGGCCGTCCACTTCCCGTGGAGCTGTTCGACCCTCATTTCGAACACTTCATGGACTACTGCGATCGCAAGCATCTCGATCCGAAAGGACTGATTCAAGAGTTTATTCAGTCTCTTGAAATTCCTGACGATGAGGAGTTCATATCACTCGACGACCGGATTCTGAATTACTTCGCTCAGCTCAGCGGCTCGAAGCGTGCGCCCAAGGCTGTTCGCGCGAAGAAACGCTCGACTCGCGCTGGCAATACTCGCACGAAAACTAAAGCCGACACGGATGATTCAGCTGACTTATTCGCTTCTGCTGGCACGAAGTAAGGTCTCTGAGCACTTGAGTTAGGAGACTAGAGTGTCGCCGATGAATGTTTTCCCTCCATGTATTTGAAAGGTCGGGTGAGTTCGCGTGAACGCGCTTGAAACTGAACCACAAGCTGAACCCGAACAACCGCCGCCACCGCCGCCGCGAAGACCGACGGCAGTGGGATATGACGGAACAG
>JBCBTL010000322.1:0-4187 GCA_039818705.1 Cyanobacteria bacterium J06639_1 | reverse complement strand
TATTGCCAACGACCGTACCGCTGATATCGATCCCTTCATTGCCCGCTAAAATGGCACCTCGGTTGTCAATATTGCCTTGCAGTTCGACCCCCTCTTCAACCAAGATTGCATCGCTCGTCTCGGAGGTCAACGTACCGCTGGAGAGGTTGCGAATGTCCCCTTCAAATACAGCGACTTCCCCTGCTTCGCTGCCCCGATACAAACGCACGGCAGTGGCTTGATTGGTAGCGCCATCAGCCACACCGCGCCCTTGAATCAAACCTCGGTTGACCACTTCACCCGAGACTTCCGAACCGAGCTGCAGCGAAATCGCATCGCCATTGTTCCCCAACCCGACATCGATGATGCCGCGTCTGCCGTTGTTGATGGTGAAGTTGGTGGCCGTTTGGTCGGCATATATGGTGCCGTTGCGCGGGTCGGCAGAGGTTGTAATTAAACCGTCATTGAAAATATCGATCCCGCTACCGCCGATGTTGATGGCGCGGCTGGTGCTGGTGATGACCCCGCCGCGCTGGTTGCGCACCGTGCCTGAGGTGTTTCCGCCATTGGCGAAGTTGATACCGTCGCGACCGCCATCAATCACACCCCGGTTGCGAACCGTACCGTTAAAGTCGCTGCCGTCTTCAAACAAAATGCCCACCCCATTGTCGGGATTCGCACTTTGAATCAAGCCTCGGTTGTCGATATCGCCGTTGAACACCACGTCAGTTTCGACAATAACTGCCGGGCCGTTTTCAGCCAGCAATCGGCCACGGTTGCGTAGATCGCCAGTGAAGGTTGAGGTTTCAACCGAGGGAGCGCTGTAGAACCGGACTGCCGAAGCCTGATTGTCCGGGTTGACCGCTCCTGGCAGGCCGCGACCTTGAATCACGCCGCGATTATCGACAAAACCGCTAACGGTCTCGCCCAGTTCCAGCGAGATCGCATCGCCGTCGTTGTCGGCACCGACATCGATAACGCCACTGGCATTGTTGGTGATGAAAATGTTCGGTGCCGTCACGTCCCCGTACACCGTACCGTTGCGCGGGCTGGCCGTGGTTTCAATCCGACCGTTGTTAATCAGCTCGTTGGTCAAACCACCCAAGTTAATTGCCCGACTTTCAGAGGTGATCAGACCCGTATGCTGATTGACAATCCGAGCCGAGGCCACACCGCCATTGGCGACGTTAATGCCGTTGAAGCCACCGTCAATGATGCCGGAATTGCTAACGAATGTATCGGTACCTTCAATTTGAACGGCAGTCCCGTCGCTTTCAACTAGCCCTGTGGTAGCCACGAGAACTTCATTATTCGTGCTTTGGGTCAGAATGGCGGGTACGTCGGGGGCGGTAACCAGTTGCCCCAAGACTTCTACAGAATCATTAGGATTCACTAACTCAACTTCAACCGTCCGAAGTTGTCCGGCGGGAACGACAACGCTTGGCATGATGCAATCTCCAAAAACAGAAGTAGACACGCGAGATCCCTTCACCAAGCCGATCGCGACTTGACGAGAGGAAGTCAATTTGACGCAGAAAGATGAACCGAGAGACCGAAGCCTGGAAATCTACAAGGGAAACCTCTAGCGCGAGAGTTTCGCTGAGAATCCTACTCGTGTCCGAGAACCACAAGACTGTGCAGTTCGTGGTTTCACCCTATCGAGAACGATCGCTCGGCCCGGCATGAAAAAGTCAGGAAAAGTCAGATCTTCAGGTCATGAGATCTATGAGTCATGCGATCGCCAAATCACGAGATCCCTAAATCACGAGATCTCTAGCGAGAACACCCAGATGCGGGAAATCAGAGGTGAAAAGCTAAACGCGGACATTCGGACGCGAGGGCAAGCCTCAAGCCGATCGCCCTTTTGCAGAAGCGTACGCATCGGATGATGCGGGTTTGAACCGGCGGTAAACCTCAGCCAACCGCTGAAAGCCCTGCGGACGCAGTACGGAAAGGAGCATCCAGTTGCGCAAAGTACGCTGCATGTCGCGATCGCTCAGCAGCGCTGGGTAATGCCGAATGGCCGTCCATAGTTTCCCTCCAGCCATCCGAATGCCGTTTGAGTCCAGCTCCCGTTCCAAATACTTATGGGCTAGATGTTGGTAGTGGAAAGCAATGCTTTTATTCTTGAGCGATCGATATGCCTCAGGCGCATCCTGAAATGACTTTTCAATCGCCATCATCATAAATGTTTCGTGACGGCTTAAGTCGGAGGAGTGAGAGCCAGGAACGATCCGCCGAACGATTTGGTGTTCGGGCACGAGTACGAACTCCCAGTCGCGTGCCAATCGTCTCCAGTAATCCACCGTCTGATAGTTTTTTAACTCGGGATCGAAGGTTCCAGTGGCCTCGATCGCCTCGCGCCGCACCAAAATCGTAGAGCCGCACACCAAGAAATCCTGTACGAGTAGTTCGCCGTAAACATTGCCCTCGAAATAGACCGGAGTTTGTTGGCCGAGCGATCGCCCCTGCTCGTCAATAAACCGATTCCAGCTATAGGCCACCCCAGCCTCGGGGTGAGCCTGCAAAGCTGAGTACTGACTCGCTAATTTGTCTGGAGTCCACAGGTCGTCTGCATCCAAAAACGCGATGAAATCTCCCGTTGAGGCCGCCATCCCGCGATTGCGAGTGACAGAAACCCCAGCGTTCTCAAACGAAAACAGCCTCAGACGCACGTCAGCAAATTCCCGCACGATCGCCACCGTGTCATCCGTCGAGCCGTCATCAATGACGATCGCCTCAAAGTCTGCAAACGTCTGATCGAAGACAGACTCCAGCGTGGCCGCGATCGTGCGGGCGGCGTTGTAAGCCGGAATGATGATGGAAATGGCGGGCATGGGACTATTCCGAACTGGCTCGGGTGATACCTATCGCCTCATTGATACCACGGGGCTCGGCGATCGCGATGGTACATCGCTCCCTTAAATGCAGCCCTTCTCGTTCGAGTGAGTCAAGCCCCGCACTTCCCGAATGTCGCGCGATCTGATAGGTCTAAAACAGATGGGTTTCTAAATGTCAGTGGTGCCGCCACGTGCAACAAGCTAGTCCTGGTGGGGTCGCAAGTCTTTCCGTTGAGTTTCAACGCGGAGCTTCTGGCGGTATAGGTCTATACGTTTTGCCGGGCGATCGCCCCAGATTCCTCCGGGCGAGTTTTCAAATGAACGGGAACGTCGCGAGCGAAACTCCAGCTCAAGGCTCAAAGGCTTTACAAAACTCAAACTTGAACTATAACGATACTCATATTTCGACCAGCTTATTCTGGAGTTGCTTGCAAGCATTGGGTATGTCTGCCTGCTGCTCTTCATTCGAGTGTGTTGTCTTCCCTGGACGAGTTCTGTGACTACGGTTTGGTTAGGTTCTAGCTGGCTCATTCCTCTCTACTCGTTTGCGGGGATATTGCTAAGTCTTCTGTGGTCTCCGAGTGCAATCCGCCGAACTGGACCGCGTCCGGCTGGATATCTCAATCTGCTAACGTCGTTTGTCGCTTTCAGCCACTGCGTGGCAGCTCTGAGCGAGAGCTGGGGACAGCCCGCCATGCATCTCGAATGGCAGTGGTTGCAAGTTGCCGGGCTACAAATCACGATTCCGTTCGAGTTCTCGGCTCTGTCTTTAGGAGCCGCAGCTTTGGTGACGGGGCTCAACCTTCTCGTCCAGATTTATTCGATGGGCTACCTCGAAATGGATTGGGGGTGGGCTCGCTTTTTTGCGTTGCTCGCAATTTTTGAGTCAGGAATGTCCGCGCTCGTGCTGATTGACTCGGTGTTCGTCAGCTACATGCTGCTGGAGATCCTGACGCTTGGTACCTACTTGATTGTTGGATATTGGTTCAACCAATCCTTGGTCGTCACGGGCGCTCGCGATGCTTTCCTCACCAAGCGCGTTGGCGATTTGGTGTTGTTGATGGCTGTGATCGCTCTGTATCCGATTGCGGGGACGTGGAGCTACAGCGAACTCGCCGAATGGGCTCCGCAGGCTGCACTTTCCCCTACCGTCGCTACGATCTTGGGGATCGGCCTGATTTTCGGACCGATGAGTAAGTGCGCTCAATTTCCGTTACATCTGTGGCTGGATGAGGCGATGGAGGGGCCACTACCCACTTCCATTTTGCGGAACGCGACGGTGGTTCCCGTGGGTGCGTGGGTCATGGTCAAGTTGGTGCCGGTGCTGTCGCTCTCGCCTTTCGTTCTGAACATGGCGATCGCCGTTGG
>JBCBTL010000321.1:0-4189 GCA_039818705.1 Cyanobacteria bacterium J06639_1 | reverse complement strand
TTTCTACCGGGCGATCGCCTTCTCGATAAATCTCCACCTTCCGATTCTGAGGATCGATAAGCCACCCCAAACGCACCCCGGCATCGACGTAATCGCGCATCTTCTCCTGCAAGGTTGCCAATTCGTCGGTGGGCGATCGCACCTCCACCGCAAAATCGGGCGCGAGAGGAACGTAGCCACGCTGCTCCTCGGGCGTGAGCGCTTCCCAGCGTTCGAGCTGAACCCAAGCGGCATCCGGCATTCGTTTCGAGCCGTTGGGTAATGAGAAAACGGTTTGGGAGCTGAATGTTTTGCCCGAGCCAGTCTCGACGTTCCAGTTGCCGAGCTGTCGAATGACCTCACTTTCCTCCGAGCCGTTCAATCCCCCCACTGGTGCCACAACAATCAATGCTCCCTCAGCCGTCAACTCGAAATTCCAATCGGGATTGGCTCGACACAGTGCGTCAAACCGTTCGTCCGTCCACGTCACCAGTGGTTTGAGATCGAGCGCGATCGCCACAGCATCCTCCCAGGTATTTCATTCATACACCCAGCGAAGTCACAGCATCGGAGAGTTATCCTCTCTCCCAAAGCGAATCACCGACGATCGCGAGGACTGCCTCAATTGTGCAATGTTTGCCCGAGTCAAGCCCGCCCGATCGCGCTCGAACTGACTTGCGATCGCTGGCAAAGCGCCATGCCGATTCCCACTAAGGCAGGCCAGTAAAAGTACGCGATCGACTCAATGTTCTCTCCCAGCGAAAACAGCCACAGCGTCAGCATCAGGCGCAATCCCGTCATCGCCAGCGGATCGGAGAGCGATCGCCAGGCCAGGTCGAGGGTCGTCACCACCATCGGAACCAGCAGCGCCACCAGCCCTACCACCCCGTGTACGAACAGCAGTCCGAACCAAGTGTGATGGGAGCCAATCGGCATGTACGCCACCGTGATGGGGCCGCTATCCACCATGCCGTGCCCCCAAATCGGGGCTTCTGGAAAGCGAAACCAAGCGATCTTCTGCAAGTCCGATCGCACTTGAGAACTACCCGCCCGAGCTGCTTTGAACGCCCGATAAAACGAGGTGAATTTGGCGATCGCCCAGTCCGCCCCCAATCCTCCCAACGCAGAGGCAATCCCAGCCCCCACCAACACCATCGGTCTGCGAATGTTGTGCAAACACCACGTCGCAATCAGCACGGCAGGCAAACTAACTAGCGACATGCGCGAGCCTGACATCCCAATCATCAGCAAAGACCCGACGATGCCGATCCAGCGCCATTTACCTTTGTCTTGCAGGGCAAACATAAAAAAGAACACCCCCATCAGCCCTAGCGCGGGCGACCACGGCGCGAACAGTTTCCAACGCAGCTCCCCCGCCCCGTGGTCTTCGGCTGAATACACCCCGATTTGAAAAAAGCTGATGGCATTTGGCCCCCCCAGGACCCTCAGCGGCGACGTGTACCAAATTTCGCGAAAGTGAATGGCTTTGAGTCCCCACAAAAACGGCATCAGCGCGAGCGTCCAAGCCGACACCACTCCCGCCGCTCGATACAAAATCTGCGGGCGAATCGGCAGACAACCCACCAGCAAATACAGCGGCAGCAGCGCCCACGTCCGCGCCCAGCTCACCAAACTTTTGATCAGCGTGCCCGTGGACTGGTGAAAGTCGGCGTGGGAGGCAAATAAAGTGCCCGCGATCGCCACGATCCCGACAATCCAAAGCCACACTGTTCCAGGAATCGGACTGCGCCCCGATCGCAAAATTCGCGCCAGCAGCAACAATCCCGCCAGCCAGCCCAGCGCCGACCCGACCAGATAGAGTCCACCCACAAGCCAAATCGGGTACGTACTCGCCACCGCCCAAAAAATGACGGATTCGATCGCGTTCGCAGGTTCGAGTTTCGGCTCGGATGCGGTCGAGGCACGATCGCGAGGATCAGGCAAAATCTCGTTCGTGGCGGCGGCTCCAGTCATCGGTCGGGTCTCGGTCGGAGGATGAATCGGGGGCAGTGGGGAGGCGATCGGCATTGTCGGCAGACGAGTCGATCGCGGCGGGCAATCGTTCCGGTTCGGCGGGGGGCGCGGGAGTTTGGGGGGGCAGGTCGGTATCCATCGCATCTGCTAAAAACCGCCAGGCGCGCCGCCTTTGCGTAAATGCGATCGCCAGCGCCAGCGTCACGAAGGCCGACCCGAAGGCCGCACCGATGACGGCATAGCTCTTTTTCGGGCTGACCGCTTCTTCCGGCAGCGCGGGCGGAATCACCATCTGGATCAGCGGGTACGTCGAAGTCACGTCGGTTTCCCGAATCGCCAGCGCCCCCGTGGTCGAAGACATGACCACCCGCAGCGTTTGCGCTTGCTGCTCCAATTTCGCCAGCGTTTCACCTTCTCGCGAAAGCTGCGCCTGACGGGTTTCCAGTCCGGCAATTTGGCGATCGAGTTCTTCGAGCTGCGCCGCCACCCCTCGGGCGCTGGCAGTAGATGAAATTAACGTAGTGACTAAGTTTTCTCGTCCCGCCGAATCCTCTGGCAGTGCAAAAAGCTGGTGTTGGCGGTCGTCTGGGGGTTGTCCCCCGGCGCGGGCGATCGCCGCTCGGGTTTCCTCCAACTTCACGCGCGCCGCCTTAATGCTGGGATGATTGCGGCCTCGGGTGGCTTCCAGTTGGGCTAACTCGGCGCGACCTTCGCCAAAAATGCGCAGGTTTTCCCGAAAAGCGCGATCGCCCTGCAACAGCAAAATCCGATTCGCCAGTTCCGGGGTCAGGCCAAGGGTTTGCGAAAGCTGCTGCTGCTGGGTTTGCTCGTTACGAGCGCGAGCGGCGAGGTCGGCGCGCTGACTGCGCAGTTGCTCCAGCGTCACCGCAATGCTGTCGAGCTGATCGAAAGAAATCAATCCCGATCGCTCTTGAAAATCCGCCAGCGCCGCCTCTGCCTCGTCCAGCTCCGATTGGCGATCGGCCAGGATGTTTTGGGCAATTTGATTGCGCAGCGCGATTTCCTCAGCGCGCAGAGTCCGCACTCGCTCTACGAACGCGCTGTAAAGAGCTTCAGCGCCCGCTTTCGCGTCTTCAGGACTGCCCGCTTGCAAATCGAACTGCACCAAATTCGTGTTCGGAGGCAGCACTACTTCGATTTGTTTTTCCAGCGCACCGGGAGTCGTATCGAGCTGGGCGGCCACGGGTTCGAGTACAGGAGACGAAAACGCCAGCAGCTTGTAGCTCTCGCGCGGGTCGAGGGTCACCAGTCCAAACGAATTGCCCGTATCGAGCTGGGCTTGCCCGACATCCGCCACGCTGATATCCGATCGCGGCGACGCTGGAGGCAATGAAATCGTCCAGCCCGACAAATACTGCGGGTCAGACTCTAAATACAGCCACGCCCCCAGCCAAATCAGCCCGTTACTCGCCAGTCCGAGGACAAGAAAAAAGAGTAGCCCCAGACTTTTCACGACTAGCGATTCCAAAACAGGCCGAAAGGCAAAATAATATCGCCCAAAGTACGGAAAAATTCGCGCACGTTCGTCACGGTGGAATCGTAGCAAGCCACCAAATCCCCCGCCATCAAAAACGGATTTTCAGCACTCGCATCCGAATCCCGCGCGATATCTTCCACCCGGCGATCGAGCGTAAACACCTGTCCCGTCAGGCGATCGGTGCGCACCAACACCGCCCGCCGCTTCGCATTCGATACCTGCGTTCCCCCCAAACAGTTGGCGGGGCCTAATGCCTGACTGAAATGCGTGCCGTAGGGAAACACCAGCGTGCCGTTGTCGTTGGCGCTGCTGTTGGTACTCGATGGAATCGTCGTCGAAGACAAAAACACCGTCACGTCCGGTGGCGTCACGATCGACGGGCGCACCCATTCATTCCGAAAGCGATCTTCCGGCACGATCGCGCGATCGCCATCCAATAAAAACGGATTGGGATAAGGCGTTCCATCAAAAATCCCAGTCAAATTGAACGTCTGTTCCCGACCGTCCCGAATCAGCGTCACCTCCTGCAAATCCGCGATCGGTGTAATCCCCCCCGCCGCCCGAATCGCGTCCGTCAAGCGACGACGAGGCGCATCCCCCGGAATTTGCGTGAGCGATTGTAAACTGCCCGCTTGTAAATCGAGAGGTTCCCGGTTCACTTCCACCGTCCCCGGATCGAACACAGCCCCCGAAACGTGAACGATCGCCGCCCCGTAGTGCAACACCCGCACGTCCACT
>JBCBTL010000320.1:0-4193 GCA_039818705.1 Cyanobacteria bacterium J06639_1 | reverse complement strand
TTTCAGCCCCTAATTTCTTAGTAGCTGAAACAACAAAAGCCCTAACTCGAAAAGCTTCTTCAAGCTCTCTTTGTCTTGTGCTGAATTTGACATGAGAAAAGTCCGAAGACTCTTCTATGTCAGAGTTTCAAGCAAACTCTCGTTAAGTTCATCAACGAGGTTGTAGTGCTGATTGCTTTTAGGTTTTATTTGGCTGTCATGGTTCGGTGCGACTCGCTTTTCTGTCGAGCGCTTTACGAATATAACAACACCCTTGGAGAGGTGTCAACTGAAAAGTCGAAAAAATCTGAGGGACTTCTGTGAGGGAGCGCTAAACCCTGAAGATATAAGGGATTGAGGACGATTTGGGGCGATTGCAGATGACTCGATTGGCAGCCCAATGGTGAGGCTGGCGTCGGAGATAAGTGGAATGTTCGTGTGCTGGGACGCGGGACGGATGGGCTGAGGGGGCGGTGCCATACTGATGATCGAGTTTGAAGTTTCGAGATCGGGCTTGGGTTATGACGGCGGCAGCAGTTCGAGTTGATTCGGCTCAGGGGGCGATCGCTTTGGCGGATGAGGTGCGCGGTGATTTTCCGCTGCTGAGTCGTCAGGTGCAGGGGCAGCCTTTGGTCTACTTGGATAATGCGGCGACGTCTCAGAAGCCGGAGCAGGTTTTGAGGGCGATGGATGAGTACTATCGCTTGCACAATGCCAACGTGCATCGGGGGGCGCATACGCTCAGTCAGGAAGCGACGGATGCTTATGAGGCGGCGCGGGAGAAGGTGGCGCGTTTCGTGGGGGCGGCTTCGGCGCGCGAGATCGTTTATACGCGGAACGCGAGTGAGGCGATTAACCTCGTTGCGTACAGTTGGGGGCTGGCGAATTTGTCGGCGGGGGATGAGGTGGTGCTGTCGGTGATGGAGCACCACAGTAATTTGGTGCCTTGGCAGCTCGTGGCGGAACGGACGGGGGCGGTGCTGAAGTTCGTTGGGGTAACGGCGAGCGGCGAACTGGATATGGAGGAGTACGAGCGATCGCTTGGGGAACGAGTCAAGCTCGTGTCTCTCGTGCATGCCTCGAATACGTTGGGTTGCGTGAATCCGGTGGTTCGGATTGTGGAGCTAGCGCACGGGTGTGGGGCGAAAGTGTTGCTCGATGCTTGTCAGAGCGTGCCGCACATGCCGGTGGACGTGAAGGCGCTCGATTGCGATTGGATGGCGGTGTCCGGGCATAAGATGTGCGGGCCGACGGGGATTGGTTTTTTGTACGGGAAAGAGGAGTTGCTGCAATCGATGCCTCCGTTTTTGGGTGGGGGCGAGATGATTGCGGACGTGTTTTTGGAGCGATCGACTTACGCGGATTTGCCGCACAAGTTTGAGGCGGGGACTCCGGCGATCGCGGAGGCCATTGGCTTGGGCGCGGCGGTGGATTACTTGACGGATGTGGGGATGGAGCGGGTTCACGCTCACGAGAAGGTGCTGACGAAGTATTTGCTAGACGGGATTTTAGAGATAGACGGGGTGACGGTTTACGGGCCGACATTCTCAGCGGATGGAGAAGTGCAGCGGGTGGGGCTGGTGGCGTTCTCGGTGGAGGGGATGCACGCGCACGACGTGGCGACGATGGTGGATGGGGAAGGGATCGCGATTCGGTCGGGACATCACTGTACGCAGCCGTTGCATCGGTATTTGAATGTTCCGGCGACGGCGCGGGCGAGCCTCTATCTGTACAACACGAAGGCTGATGTGGATGCGTTTTTGGCGGCGTTGAAGAGTAGCATCGAGTTTTTTGCGGCGATGGCTTGAGGGACGCGGATTGAGCGCGATCCCCGGTTGGTGATGTTGGGAGTGAGGCGATCGCGATGGCGATATTGGGACTCGCGCTCGTGGGTAATCTTGGGTATATATGAGGGTTAGGTAGGCTCGCAACACCATCGTGAATTTTCCTATGACTGCGTCTTATCAGAGTCGCTTGCAGGTTGAGAGCTGGCTGGAGAGCTTGACGGACGTACAAGCTTGGTTCGACGGCTGGTGCAAGATGCAGGTGCAGGAATGCCCCTGGATTGCCGAGCATTCGTATGCGATGAGTTTGCTGCTGGCGGAAGGGTTTACGAATGTGGTGCGTCACGCTCATGCGGAGTTGGATAGCGCGACTCCGATCGAGCTGGAAGTGAACGTGAATGATGACTGCATCGAGCTGGAGATTTGGGATCGGGGGCGCGAGTTCAATCCTGACGAGCTGCCGCAGTACGATCCCGAGTGCGTGAATATGGATGACCCGGCGACGGGGGGGTACGGCTGGTTTTTGCTCAGGAAACTCAGCGATGTGGTGACGTATCGTCGGCATACGGATGAGGCTGGGGCGAGGAACTGTTTGCGGATCGTGAAATATGCGCGATCGCCCCACGCGAATGTGCCGCAGAGCGAAGTCTAGAGCGCTGGGGTAGTTGGATATGCTGTGGTGAGCTGCTCGGGAGTGCGGGCAGTCGTTCGGCGTTTTGAGGTGAGTGAGATGGTTTGGAAGTCGCCTTGGCCTTGGACGATCGGGCTGTTGGTGTTGGTTGTGATTTCGACGGGGTGTTCGGACGCTCAGGTGGCGGACGCTCAGCCGGGGGTTGCGCCGTCGGTGGAGGAGACGAGCGATCGCGCTGCGGAGCAGGGGCAGAGTTTGCCGATTGGGGCGCGGGTGCAGCTCGGCGATCGCGAATTCGAGCTGGAGGTGGCGCGGACTCCGCAGGAGCAGCAGATCGGGCTGATGTTTCGGGATGGCTTAGCAGAGGGGCGGGGCATGGTGTTTCCGTTCGAGCCAGCGCGTCCGGTGAGTTTTTGGATGCATAACGTGCGGTTCGAGTTGGACATGCTGTTTTTGCACGAGGGCGAGGTGGTGGATATGGCGCTGTCGGTGCCGGGATGTCCTGAGTTACCTTGTCCGAGCTATGGGCCGCCTCGGTCGGTGAAGGTGGATCGCGTGGTGGAGCTTGAGGGCGGTACGGCGGCAGCGTTGGGGATTGAGAAAGGCGATCGCGCGGTGGTGGAGTTTATCGAGCCCGAATCGTGAGGGAGACTTGCTCGCAGGGCTTGTCAGGATTGTGACAACTCAGGCGAGAAGAATTAAGTTATATGAATGCAGGTCGAGTGATTTCGGCTTGCATTTTCTGTCGGGTTAAGTGGTTGCATGTCTGAAACTCTGTCTTTCGATCTCGCTCCGGTTGACGAACTGGCTCGGGAGTTGGCACAGCGACATCAGGACGAGACGCAGGAGCGCGGGTCTGCTCTCGACGGGGTGTTATCGGCAGAGTCAGAGTTTGTCGATCGCCACTTGGGGCCGAATCGCGATGATATCGACCACATGCTGGCGGCGGTGGGGGTGGAATCGCTGGACGAGCTGCTCGATCGCGCCGTGCCGGATGCGATTCGATTGCGGCAGAATTTGCAGCTTCAGCGCGGGTGCAGCGAGCGCGAGGCGCTGGCGGAGATAAAGGCGATCGCTTCTGAGAACGAGATTTGGCGATCGTTTTTGGGGATGGGCTATTCGGACTGCACTACGCCCGCTGTCATTCAGAGAAATGTGCTGGAAAATCCGGGGTGGTACACGCAGTACACGCCCTATCAAGCGGAGATCGCCCAGGGGCGGTTAGAGGCGCTGCTGAATTTTCAGACGATGGTTATCGACCTGACTGGGTTGGACATTGCGAATGCGTCGCTGTTGGATGAGGCGACGGCGGCGGCGGAAGCCATGACGATGAGCTTCAACCTGAAAGGGAAGAAGGATAAGAAACGCTTTTTCGTGTCGGCTGCTTGCCATCCTCAGACGATCGCGGTGGTGCAAACGCGGGCGCAGCCGTTGGGGATTGAGGTGGTTGTTGGGGATTTAGAGGCGGTGGCGGAGGGCGATCGCTCGTTCTTTGGGGCGCTGCTGCAATATCCAACGACTGACGGGACGATTCGCGATTATGGCGGGTTTATCGAGAGACTGCACGCGATCGACGCGCTAGTGACAGTAGCGACTGACCTGCTGAGTTTGACGCTGCTGAAGCCGCCGGGAGAGTTCGGCGCGGATATTGCGGTGGGCAGTTCGCAGCGGTTTGGCGTGCCGCTCGGGTACGGTGGCCCTCACGCGGCGTTCTTTGCGACTCGGGAGACGTTCGCTCGTCAGCTTCCCGGTCGAGTGGTGGGCGTGTCGAAGGATGCGGACGGTAAGCCCGCGCTGAG
>JBCBTL010000319.1:0-4206 GCA_039818705.1 Cyanobacteria bacterium J06639_1 | reverse complement strand
AACGGTATCGAAAGGTCCGCCCGTGTGACCGCCCACGCCTCGCGCTGCACCTGTTGCCGTGAAAAATACGATCGCATCGCGGCAAAGCTGGATGTTGAACTGCAAAGCCGAGCGCTGTTCGTCGGTCAATGTAGGATTTGATGCATCGAGCGACAGAGACTTGTATGCCGTCAAATCAATCGGAAACGAGGTTTGTGTAGCGGTCACGATCGCTCTCCCTAGCTGTGGAATACGTGAAATGAAGGTGGCTAGCAGCCCGTATGGGCGCGTAACAGCCCTGTGGCATCCTTCCGTACTCAAGCCTAGGACAATTCCGTCCCCTCTCGACGTGCAGAAGGATTCATCCGTTCAGCTTGAGAGACTCTGTGCAGCTTGAGAGACTCTGTGCAGCCTGAAAGACAAAGAGCAGCGAAGAAGACGGGGAATCTAAGCTTCGCAGAGAGGGCATGTAAAGAAATCATTCCTACCCTGAACTATGGCTTAAAGGCCGTAGGCCAAGCTCAATCACTGTGAAATTGTTTAGCTTGTTTCTGAATGCACAGCTTAGTCCTCAAAAATCAGATTCAATAGTTGATATTCGTGATTTCAAGTAAACTTGAGAAGACAACCTTTGCTGGGTGGACTAATGAGTAGACTTCGCTTAAGTTACTTCACAAAAAACTGGATGTTTTATACTGTAAAGTGGATAGCTTTATCTTGGATGATAACCTTTCTCGTGTCGTTGTTAGGTATTGATGTTGACTTTATGGCCTTGTGCTTTGCCTCTCTGTATGTGTTTGTAGTAATGGTTTTTGAGATTTTGAGCGGCATAGAGATAGAACTGGAGAGACTGTCTCAAGAACGCGATTGAAGTGATTTTGAGTGTCGTTTTTTATTCTGGTTGTGCCGGGTGACTTCGGTTGTGCACGCGATGTGGTGTTTCAGTGTTTTCCGAATCTTTGCATGGAGTTCACTGACTTCTCGGTCATCTGCCTTGCTTGTAATAACTGTTCTCACTTCGGAGCGTGCAGGCGATCTAAACGCAACTGATGGGAGGGGCTGAGCAGGCGATTGAAAGCCAGCAACACCACGCCGAATGTTCCCAGTGCCGTACCAGAGGCAATGGTGAACACGATCGCAATTTGATATCGTACGGCATCGATGGGACTGGCTCCCGCGAGAATTTGCCCCGTCATCATTCCTGGTAGACTCACTAACCCCATCACCATCATCGAATTCGTAATTGGAATCATGCCCGTACGCACCGCATCGCGTACCTGTTGGCGCGCGGCTTCCCACCGCGTTGCGCCGAGAGCTAGCAAGGTTTCGATTTGATTACGCTGAGTGACGACATCCTCCATAAAGCGATCGAGCCCCAGCGAAATCCCATTGAGTGCATTCCCCAGCACCATCCCCAGCAGCGGAATGAAATACTGTGGGTCGTACCACGGGTCGACCTGCACGATCGCCACTACTGTCCAGCCCGACACCAGTGCTGCTGCCGCCAAAATCGACAGGATGCTATTCCAGTAAATACCCGCAAATCTTCGGTTCGTGCGCTGCACGGACGCTCTTCCCGCAATGCCAGACATGAGCAGTCCCAACCCGACGATCAGCCACGGATTCTGCTGCTCGAACAGCCACTCCAGCACGAACCCAATCAGCAGCAGTTGCGTCACCATGCGGATACTGGCAATGACGAGCGATCGCTCTAACTGCAGTCGATACGCGATCGAAATACCCAAATTAATGGCGATCGACATGGCCGCGAGCGCTAGCTGAACGTAAGAAATCGTCAAATAAGAAGTCGGCACGAGCTCACGCCTGAAAGTCTTGCAACAAAAGCTGTCGATTCGTCACCCGTTCGAGCTGCTCGCGATCGTGGCTCGTCCAAATGCATGCGCGATCGCCCCTGGCTATCCAGCGCTCGACCAACGCTTCTGCCGCACGGCTCGAATCCGGGTCGAGCGATGCGGTTGGCTCGTCCAATAGCAACACTTGGGGCTCCAATTGCAGGATGCGCAAAAGGCAGACGATCTGGCGCTCCCCTCCCGATAGCTGTGAAGCATCGAGAGAGAGAAACTCCTCATCGCGCTCGAACGTTGCGAGATCCGACAGGACAGCAGAACGATCGTAGCTGCGACGTGCGTGAACCGAGAGATCGAAGACCAGTTGCAAATTGCGTTCGACTGTCCCCTCGAACAACGCGGACTGTTGAGGTACGTATGCCACTTTGGCACGGTAGGCAGGTAGCGACCATTGCAGCAAGGGGCGATCGCCGAACGCGATCGTCCCGACGCGAATCCGATCTAACCCAGCCAGAGTTCGCAGCAATACCGTTTTCCCCGACCCCGACGGCCCGACTAATCCCAGCCGCTCCTTCGAGCTGAGGTCGAACTGCACCTCTCGCCATACCCAACGCTCGCTAAAGCGCCGTCCCAGTCCCCGAATTGCGAGCAGTGGACTGTCAGCACAGGCGGAGATACGTGGTGGCGTGGCGGACATCAACAATGACGATTCAGGAGTTGCAACCGGCGATCGCTGGCTCGCTATAGGCGACCCGTTCCCATCGAGCATACCGATATCCTGCATCTGTGCAGCTCCTCCTAACTACAGATATGACGTTCCGGAAATGACCCTCTAGCACCCGATATCAATGCGCCCCCTGGCGCGATCGCCCATTTGGGCAATGTGCAAGGGGATGCGATCGCGATCGCAGTCAAGATCGGGTTCCTTTGGGACACTATGTCCATTCCGGTTCTGCCAACAGCCATGACGATGACCATTCAACAACTGGTACAGCAAGTGTTTGAGACTCAGGTGCTAACCCTCACGCTCAAGCAGCAGATCGCCGACCTCATTTACCAGTGTCACTACACGGCTAGCGACCTCGAAGCTGTGAAGCTGCTCAATCAGGCTCTCGGTACGGACATGCTGATTTTGCTAGAGTGCGGCTCTCAACCGCTTGCCATCTAGATTGCAGCCTCAGCCCCAGCAAGCCTGGCTTCATTGCCTCCGAACGTCGTTCTTGCTAGAGATTCGTTACCAGAACGTTCCACAACGCGTATTGCGAAGCTCGTTTCCATTCCTCATGCACTGCTCTTGACGTTTTAAGGCATGTCATCAGTTGAGCCAAATAAATGACCGAAGCCACCAGATAAATGGCTCTTAAAAAGTTGCACGCCCCCTTGTCATAGCGAGTCGCGATCCCTTACTGCTTGAGCTTGGCAAAGAAATTCTCAATCAGATGACGCGCTTGGTACAAATACTTGTCATAGCCATGCGGCTGCTTGCGGTTGCGCCGGGAGGGAATCGCCGCTTTACATCCCTGCGCCGCTAGACGCTTTAACGAGCAGGCACGCCGCCTAGTCCACAGGCTCGTACACCAGATTTGACAATAACTCGTTTGAAGCCCCAAACCTGGTCTGAGTCGAGGCTTCAGTATACGTAGGTTTTAGAAAGCTGATGACCGGACTCGAACCGGTGACCTGCTCATGACGAGGGAACTAGCTAGTCAAATGAGGCTCCCTTCTACAAGACGGTTTCAGCCGGTTTTGCCTTAGGCTTCACTAAAGTTTCACTAGATGCAAAAAGCTCATACTCATTTGTCGCACCAGCCAGCACTGTAATGAGCAGTACCGCAGGGAACTGCCTGCTTGGGAATGAGCGTTCTGTCTCTACCTGAACGAACGAGTATCATTCTCACCTAACAAAGCCCCTTTTGTTAGCAACTTATTAGATGGCTGTATCTCTCTCAAAGAGAGGGTTTGAGCGAGTTTATTCTCATCTAACAAACAAGCTGGAGTTGTGGAGATACGTGAGGTTCGCCACGAGATGTCAACGATGGCTAACTTTGCATTCGCTTCTGTGATTCGAGCAACGATACAGCGATCTTCAATGACTACGGCACGCGCAAGCATCACGTCGGACGGGCTGCGACCGAGGATGCGACCTACGAGCTGTTTTCGGACGAAACGCTCAAGGCTGACGACCGAGCGTTTTATTTGAAGGTGCAGGATACGGTGCGGGCGGCAGTGAAGATGACGATGTTCAGTCGTATCGTCGAGCAGATGTGGGTAGCGAGCGATCGCAAGATCGAAGGCCATCCGGCGAAGGCGGCGTGTAGTGAACCCCTAATTTTGGACAGAAAAAGCTTGAATCGAAGAGAGGTTAGTTTACTTATGGGCAATTCTATTAATTTACTAAGCGTACTAAAAATGAGATGAT
>JBCBTL010000318.1:0-4214 GCA_039818705.1 Cyanobacteria bacterium J06639_1 | reverse complement strand
GGATATCGTCAGCAAGGAATACGTTGCCGCTGACTTCAATCCTGACGAGTGGCAGCGTCATCACCGCGAACTCGTCGAGCGAGACCACGCCAACGATGCGACAGTCTATCGCACCATTCAAACGGCTCTCGCTTCGCTCGACGATCCCTACACTCGCTTTCTCACCCCCGGTCAATTTGCTCGCGTGCGTCGCTCGCCGGGCGGAGCCGCCGCCAATGGCGTGATGCTGCTGCGGGACGATCGCGATCGCTTAGTCATCTCCGCCCCGCCCCGGTTAGATGGAGCCGCCGCCCGAGCCGGATTGCGCCAGGGCGATATCCTGTTGGCGATCGATGGCACCAGCACGGCTAATCTGGATGCCAGCGAAGCTGCAAGTTTGATGTTGACAAGCGAAACTACGACCATCGCGATCGAACGTGGTGGAGCATTGCTCGAAGTACAGTTGCAATGTCCTCCGCTCGACAGTCGGAAAGATGTCACTCACGCAGTACGCCAGGACGGCGATCGCGCCATTGGCTATCTCCGCATTACCCAATTTCAGAAACACACTGCCAAGCGCGTTTCAAAGGCGATCGCGTCTCTCGAAAAAGCAGGCGTGACGGCGTACGTGCTGGATCTGCGCTCGAACGCGGGCGGCCTAGTGGAAGCGAGTACCGCGATCGCCGATATGTTTTTGTCCGGCGGAGATATCGCCGAGATCGAGGGACGCTCGGGGGTGCTAAAGCATTTTGAAGCCGACTCGCACACGCTCACAGACAAGCCGATCGCTCTCATTGTGGATCGCGGCACGGCCAGTTCCAGCGAACTCTTGGCAGCAGCACTGCAAGACCGCAAGCGGGCAACGACGATTGGAGCGCGAACTTTTGGGAAAGGGATCGTCCAGTCAATTTACACGCTGCCAGACAAGTCGTCTCTATCGGTGACCATCGCCCGTTATCGCACCCCCAACGGTCGCATTCTCCACGAGCGCGGCTTGGATCCAGACGTGTGGGTCGAGCTGTCAGACCGCGATCGCGAGCGGTTATCTCGTCATCAGGATCTCGTTGCGACCGCCGCTGACCCGCAGTACGCGGCTGCGGTGGCCAGCTTGACTGAGATGAAGGGCGATCGCGGCGTGATGATTTCGAGTTCCGGCAAGCCCTTGCAAAAGTAACCAACCATTCGCTATCTTGGTAAAGCCCTTAAGCCGGGATAGCTCAGTTGGTAGAGCAGAGGACTGAAAATCCTCGTGTCGGCAGTTCAAATCTGCCTCCTGGCATTACGAAATCACGTCAAAGTTACAACTTCCAATTCTAACGCGACCGGCTCGCAGCCTTCGCCACGATTTCATCGGTCGTGGGAGAATGCTGACTGATTCTTAACTACAACGCATCCGCACCTTATTATGGCGATCTCTGCTCCCCTCTCTGGTGCCATTCTCGGAGCTGGTGCGTGGGGTACAGCTTTAGCCTCTTTGCTGGAGGTAAATCGCCATCCCATGCGCATCTGGTCGCGCCGAGGTGGGATATCGCTAGCTGAGTGCGTGCGCGAGTCCGAGATTCTAATTTGCGCGATCGCGATGCGCGGTGTGCCAGAAGTCATTGCTCGCCTGCAGAAAATCTCTCTAGAGCGATCGCCCATCATCGTGACAGCCACCAAAGGGCTTGACCCGAGCGCATTTCAAACGCCCTCTCAACTGTGGCAAGCTGCGTTTCCCCATAGCCCTGTTGTCGTGCTGTCGGGGCCGAATTTAGCCAAAGAAATTACGAGGGGCTGGCCGGCGGCGACCACGGTGGCGAGTCGAGATCGAACGGCGGCGGCACGCGTGCAAGCTCTATTCGCCTCGAAGCGTTTTCGGGTCTATACCCATGACGATCCACTCGGGACTGAACTGGGAGGCACGCTCAAAAATATCATCGCGATCGCGGCGGGGGCGTGTGACGGTCTCCAACTGGGCGCAAATGCGAAGGCCGCTCTGATCGCGCGCGGACTCGCCGAAACAATCCGCGTGGGTCAGTACTTTAGGGCAGATGCAGCCACCTTTGCCGGACTCTCCGGCATGGGAGATTTAATCGCCACCTGCAACAGCCCCCTCAGCCGTAACTATCAGGTGGGGTATCGCTTGGCGCAGGGCGATAGCTTGGCAAACATTTTGGCTGAGCTGGTCGGTACTGCCGAAGGTATCCAAACCGCCGAAGTGGTGGTGCAGTTGAGCGATCGCGAAGGCATCCCGGTTCCAATTACCCGTCAAGTGCTGCACGTGCTGCAGGAAACCATCGCACCGCGAGAAGCACTGGCAGAACTCATGGAGCGAGACCCAATATCCGAATTCGATCGCTCTGAATGGGGTTGAGGCCGGTTTATCCGGCTGGTGCCGTCAAGCGATCGCCCGCTGATGCGGC
Organism: Cyanobacteria bacterium J06639_1; assembly: GCA_039818705.1. Lineage (GTDB taxonomy): Bacteria > Cyanobacteriota > Cyanobacteriia > Thermostichales > PCC-7336 > JBCBTL01. The sequence continues at coordinate 1,833 of JBCBTL010000318.1, read as the reverse complement.
AAAGAGATTCGTCCGGACTCGCCTCACTCTTCAAAAATGGCAGCGTCTAAATCTTGGCGGCTGAGAGAGTACGGGAACGAGAGGGTTTTAGTCTCGCCACTGGTGTAGGTGTAGCGCACGTCGATCGTGGTTTCTTCCAGCGTCAGTTCGGCTTTCCAGTCGGAGCGATCGCAGTACCAGCGGTTCTGCATGTCGCGATCGCGAGTACAGCCGTGCTCTTCCAGCCACAGCTCCAGCATGGGCAGAGGATGCTTGAACAGAGGCGTAGAGTCTGGGGGCATGGACATGCAAGCGTCTCAGTTGCAGCAACTCCATTAGTCTAAAATGCTCAGCGCCCTAGTTTAAGATGATGAGTGGCGTTTGCAGGTGGTTTGCATGATTCTGGCCGCAGTTTACGGTGGGTTGGCCTTGGTCTATCTGGCGATCGTGCCCATTGCCACTATTTTGTATGTCAACTCTCGCTGGTATACCTCCAGCGGCTGGGAAAAGATCTTCATGTTCTTTCTGGCGTTCTTTTTCTTCCCCGGCATCATCGTATTCGGGCCATTTTTGAATGTGCGACCGCAGCGACGGGCTTCGTGAGCCTTGGGTCAGTTGGTATCAGTTGGTCGTAGTGTGCTACAAATGCGCGATTGACAGGGACACTTTCAAGCTCCGAGTGGAGTATTGTCCCTGCCAGTCGCGTGCGTGAAGGGACGTTGCCGTGCGGAAGTTAGACATTCTCCTGATTGGGTTGGCTTTGTTGGGCGCAGGCGGTGGATCGTATCTGCTGCTGCAAGGCATTGCGATTGATGGCGAGAACGCCGGATTGATTTCGGGGGCGCTGTTGGTGATTGCGCTGGTAGCGTGGACGGCGACCTACTTTACACGCGTCGTTACCGGGTCGATGTCGTATCACGAACAGGCAGAGATTTACAAAACCAAGGCATTCGAGAAGCAGCTCGAATCGATGTCGCCGGAAGAGCTAGCTCGATTTCAGGCGGAGCTGGAGGAAGAAGATGACGCGGCGACGGACGGCGCAACATAACGCCACGTTTCTCCACGTATATTCGTGTTTTTTCTGTCGCGAATGACATCGACTTGCGGCATCTATAACTGTCGTTAAGCCAGCAGATCGTTTTGAGGAAAGCGGCTAGGGTTGCAATAGATTCCTCGAAAGGAGTGACGCTGATATGAGCTTCTCGGAAACGATTTCTCAAGAACTCGAACACGCTCATCAAGTCTGCGCGACGGTCGGTGAAACTGACCCCCATTGCCGCGCAGCTTGGGATGCCGTGGAAGAAGTGTTAGCTGCCCGCAGTCACAAGCCCTCCACCGAGAGCAATTTCGATCGCCACTGCCGCGACTATCCTGAAGCACCCGAGTGCCGCATTTACGAAGACTGAGTTCTCCGGTTGCGAGTTGGATGGCGCTACGATGCATCGCCTGACCCTCGTTGTGCGCGGCTCGTCGTCCCGTGCGGGCTGGGTTCCCACCTGCGGGATAGTTTCTTCGTCTCGGTGCGGGCTGATGTAGATTCATCGCTTTTTCCCTCGGCTTCCGGTCGAGGGATTTTTTGTGGGGGTGGAGAATGCGTGCCGGGTGGAGATTTTGACGAGCGATCGCGGCTCGTGCCGACTTGGGGTTAGGATGAACCCATCACGCCGTATTGTCTGATTCTTTTTGCAACTGACATGCTCTTAATTGGTTCGGGCTCGGGATTCGTCAAAGCATTGGACAAGGCTGGAGCGTTAGCTCTTTCTGTCCCGCCAGAAGGGGGCTCTGAGGGTCATTACTTACGTCGCCTGCGGGGGGCGGGTTACGAAGTGGTACGCATGACGGCCCGAGGACTGG
>JBCBTL010000317.1:0-4221 GCA_039818705.1 Cyanobacteria bacterium J06639_1 | reverse complement strand
GGCTTGATTCGCTACGTAGTCTCTAGTTCCATCTCTGAAGGGATTTGACGAGTATTACAACTGAAAGCCATCCTGATTTTTTGGCGGCATTCAGTTGTTCTGGCTGATTTTATGCGAGCCGTTATTCAAAATTCAGCAAGGGTAATTTTTCGCTTACTGGCGTTATATTTCCTTTCCAAGTTCTCCCACTTCCCAAAAGAAATTTTCTGGGAACAGTCCTCAACATTGTTTTTGACGGACTGAACCTGGAGAAATTGACGATGGAAATGATGCTTTCGGAATTGATGGATCGGTATCAGCACGGCGATCGCGATTTCGTCGGACTCGTTCTCGGCGAAGCCCAGCTCAGCGGGCTGGCCTTTCCCCAGGTAAACCTAAAGCGATCGACCCTGCGCGGAGCGTATCTCACCCAAACAAACCTGCAGCAGGCTCAATTGGACGAGTCCGATCTGCGGCTCGCCAACCTGCGCGGCTCGGATTTGCGAGTTGCGTCTCTGGCAAGCGCCAACCTGCGCAATGCCAATCTCAGCAACGCTAGCCTCGTGGCCGCCGACTGCCGCAATGCCAATCTCGTGGGCGCAAACGTTATCGGTTGTGACCTCTGGCAAGCCGATTTGTGTGGAGCTGACCTGCGTGGCACTCGTCTCAAAGAAGCTCGCCTGACGAGTGCGTACTTCGATCGCCACACTCACTTCGACGACACGTTCGACCCCAAATCGGCAGGTATGCAGTTCGTGAAAGCAGCCTAATCGGCGACATCGAATCGAAAGCTACGAAATCGTTCCGGGGTGATGCGCGTGTACCGTACCGTGCTGTTGATATTGGTGTGCCCGAGCCAGTCTTGAATCGCTCGGGTATCTTCCCCCATCATCGCCAGCCGATGACCGCACGCGTGACGCAGTTGATGTGGGTGCGGCAAGAAAGAGAGTCCAGCGCGCTCGCCCAACCTCGCTAAAATGCGAGCGAAATTACGACGAGTCATCGGCTTGCCGCGCGTACTCAAAAAAATATACGCACTCTCTCCCGCAGTCCGCTGAAGCGATCGCAAAAAGTGCATTTCTTCGTCGCTCAAAAAATGCACGCTGGGGTTGCCATGCTTGAGCCGAAAAACGTGCAACTGCTTACAATTCCAATCCAGTTGATCCCACCGCAGTGAAATCAATTCGCTGACGCGAAAGCCATGACGATAAGCCATCACGATCATGGCCGCATTGCGCATTCCCAAACGTCCGCCCTGCGCCATCGCCTCGTCTACGAGGGCACGCACCTCATCCACGTAGAGATAGCTGCGAAGCTGCTTAATCGCCACGATCCCGTCCTGCTTTATCCGACCTAACAGGTATTAATTGTTATCAAATTAATGCCTTAAAACACTTATATTTCATCTATTAGATAGAATCGATACTCTTTGACAAGCCCAGCTCGCATCTACATCAAATTCGCTTGATTTTTATCAAGAATAGTCTTGAACTTTCGGCAAAATCTAGGCTGTTTCGGGGCAATTCTACATCAGAGAGACCCCTACCGCGAATCAGCAGTAGGGGGTCTCTAAATATCGTCAAGGGCTAGAATGCGTCGCCGATCGCTAGCTATTGTCGCGGCGGGCGGCGATCGCTAAACTGACGTTCTCAACCTGTCGTAGCTCGTTCATCACGTCCACTACGCTGCCGTGCGTAATCGCGAGATCGGCATTCAACACCACTAATCCCTTGCCCGCACCTGTCTCGCGACCGTCGAGAATTTGGTTGATGGCAGGAACGATGCCGTCGAGTTCCACTGTTTCTTGATTGACCGCGATCGCCCCATCCTCCGTGATGCTGATCGTGGCATCCTGCTGCAGTTTGGGCTGAGCAGCAGACGCATTGGGCAGATTCACGTCCAGCCCTTCGGAGCGCGTCAGCACTAAACTCGCCATGATGAAAAACACCAAAATGCAGAAGATCACGTCGATCAACGGCACGATATTGATTTCAGCCGACCGTCTCGGTTCTTCAGGAATTCGCATGGGGAGCCACTCCTTCTTCCTCGCGTTGCATGGCTAGCCGCGTAATTTCGCGCTCGAATCGCTGACGATAGAGCAGTTCGAGTTGACCGCCCAATTCTTCAATCTGGGACATCTGGCGAACGTAGAGCGATCGAAACACGTTCGAGATCACCAGCGTCAGAATCGCCACCACCAATCCGGCAGCGGTAGAATACAGCGCCTCACTAATCCCCAAGCCCACGCCGACCGTACTCGTCCCGCCAATATCGCCGAGGTCGATGGAGCTGAGAATGCCCACCAAACCCAGCACCGTTCCTAACAATCCTAAGAAAGGCGAAAGCGTAATAATCGTGTCGAACACCGTATTGAAGCGCTTCAGCAGCGGCATCTCAGCCGACACTGCGGTCTCCAGCGCGAGGCGAAACTCGTCGGGGGGGCAACCATCCAGCTCTAGGCCAGCCAAGAAGATGCGGGCGATCGGCAGGTCAGCGTTTTGCTCTAGCTTGAACAGCGCGGCCTTGGGGTTGCGCTTGTAGAGGTTCATCACCTCTTTAACGAGGCGCGGTTGCCGGTTAGTGAGTTTCCACCAAAACTGCCAGCGTTCCAGCATCAGAGCGATCGCCACGATAGAAAACCCCGCCAGGGGCACCATCACTAGACCGCCTTTGTCGAATAGCTCGATCGCGAAATTCATTGTTTTCCTGTCCCCAATGGCGAGTTGTGGCTGACCCGCAAGTCCAGCAAGCTGGATACGTTCGATGCAATACACCCGAGGGCGGGCACGTCGCCTTCTAATGTGGCGCAAGAACCCGTAATTGGCTAGAGGCGTGGCCGCAGATGTGGCGGGGGCGATCGCTCAGGTCTACACGAGTCATCTCCAGATCGGCACGAGTTAAGAAGACATGCTTCGACGAATAGCTAAAATCTGCTGACCTATAATGCAGATGCTCGTTCGAGCGCTCGAACTCAGTTGCCCGCTTTGAGGTGCCCCCATGCCCCGCAGCATGAAGAATGACAACTTCATCGACAAGAGCTTTACGGTCATGGCCGACATGATTCTTAAGTTCATGCCGGGGGTAGACAAATCTCAGAAAGAAGCGTTTGCCTACTACCGCGAAGGCATGACCGCTCAGGCGGACGGCGAATACGCCGAAGCAATGGACAACTATCGAGAAGCCCTGAAGTTGGAAGAGACCCCGAGCGATCGCGGCTACATCCTCTACAACATGGGTCTCATTCAACAAAGCAACGGCGAACTCGACGAAGCTTTAGAGTTTTACGCTCGTGCTGTCGAAATCAATCCCCGCCATTCATCGCCGTTGAACAATATTGCTGTCATCCTCCACTATCGCGGCGAGGAGGCTCGGGAGGCCGGAAACGAGGAGGAAGCCGAAGCTCTGTTTGACGAAGCGGCTAAGTATTGGACGCAAGCCATCCGCCTCGCCCCGAGCAACTACATTGAAGCCCAGAACTGGCTGAAAAATACCGGACGCAGCACGATTGACGTATATTAAGGCTGCTGCGATCGCCATTTGATTTTGTTTGAGGGCGATCGTCTCCGCTGGCTCATTAGAATTCATTGAGTTGCCCCATGATCGATCGCGACCAAGTTCGACACGTAGCCCACCTCGCCCGTCTCGCGCTTACGGAAGCTGAAGAGGAACAGTTGACGGGACAGTTGGCGGACATTCTGGCTTACGTCGAACAGTTGAGCGAGTTAGACACTTCCGATGTCGAACCCACGTATCACGCTGTAGATATGGAAACGGTTTTGCGTGCCGACAACCTCAAACCGTGGGACGCGCGCGAGGAACTTTTAGACGGTGCGCCCGAACGCGAGGACGATTTCATTCGAGTACCTCGCCTCATTGAGACTTCAGAGTAGAGGCGATCGCCCCATTGGTCGTGGATACCTTGCTGAATGGCTGCTTCCACATCGTCTAGCGTTGTGGTTGTGATACGAACGATTCTGTTACAGGTGGAGTTGGAGAGCGATCGCCCTTTCACTTCAGTCTTCACCGATCCGGATTTTAGCTTGGTAGGCTGAATCTACGCTTCAGTCCGGGAATACTGTAATTACAGTATCTGAAAGGCCGATGACAAAGCTTGGAGAACCTATTCAGTGGGACATGCCTGATGAAGTCAGGAGATGGTCTCAACGGGAAGTTGCCTTCATGTCGCTGAAGCCTGTTCCATCAGCCTTATTCTCTTGTTCGTGTATGGCACTAGCTGTTATT
>JBCBTL010000316.1:0-4224 GCA_039818705.1 Cyanobacteria bacterium J06639_1 | reverse complement strand
CAGGTATTGGCATTAGTGCGAGCATTAAACGGAGCTGGGACTTATCGAAGGGGTCGGTCGGTCGAATTTTAGGCGTTCTATTTATCGCTACGCTGGTAACACTTCCGGCCAACTTAGTGTTGAGCTACCCGCTGCAAATTGTTTTGGAGGCAATGGATCGCGAGTCCCTGCTGTTTTGGGTCGTTTACGCGATTAATCTTTCGATCAGTATCGCAGTCAGCATTTTCTTTTTGCCTTTTTGGCAATCGCTCAAGGGCGTGATTTATTACGACCTCCAAAGCCGCCGTGAAGGGTTCGATTTGAAGTTAAGCGATCGCTAGGCTACGCTTTTGCACGGCTCTTGCCTCAACCGGTATCCGAACTAGCTCATGGATTTCCTCAACCGCACGAAATTTGAGACTCCTGAAAGCGTGGCTTTGGAGTTTACGCTGGCAGGAATTGGCAGTCGAGCCTACGCATTGGTTGCTGACTATACGTTTCTGGGTTTGGGCATTACCGCGATCGTGGTGCTGGCTTCATTTTTGTCAGTCCAATTAGTTGACGCGATTGAAGCGTGGAGTGGCAATATCGATCGCGTATTGCAATGGCTAATTGCCATTTTCGCGCTGCTTTTGTTCGGGGTGTATGTCGGGTACTTCGTCCTATTTGAAACCCTTTGGCAGGGACAAACCCCTGGCAAGCGCATGGCGAAAATCCGGGTCGTACGGGATAACGGCCAACCCATCAGCTTGTTTGCTGCCACCTTGCGAGCGCTGCTACGTCCGATCGATGACGTGCTGTTCGTCGGTTCCTTTTTGATTGCGTTTACCAAGCGTGAAAAACGCCTCGGCGATCTCGTGGCTGGCACAATTGTCATTCAGGAAGAGACCACCGCGCGAGCGAACGCGGAGGACATCCGCATCAGCCCGACCGCCCGAAACCTAGCTGAGGAGCTGCCCACTTTAGCTGATATGGATCGCTTTACCCCCGCCGATTTTGCCGTCATTCGCGAATACCTGCTGCGCCGCTCTAGTCTCGAATCGACGGCGCGCGTTCAGCTCAGCCTCGACCTCGCGTCTCAGGTGAAGCAGGCGATCGCGCTCGAAACGCTCCCGCCTGGCACCCCTTCCGATACGCTGCTCGAAGCCGTCTACGTGGCCTATGGCGAGTCCGAACGCTACAGATAACGAAACGCGCGAGCGAGAGTCCCCCGAGCGATCTAAAATCGCACCACTTCCGTACCACTCTTCTACTGAATATTTTATATTTCACGTCTGCTCAACACTCTTCTACTGAGGTGCGCGTGTTCGATTTCGTCTCCCACGACACCAGTCACGACTGGACGGTTTACACGACAGCTCTGGCGCGACGGTTCGATCGCGAAGCTGAGATCCAGCTCGGTCAGGCGCAGTGGGAAATGCCGGACGAGTTGCAGCAGCTAGAGTTCGTGCGAGCTTGTCGCGATCGCGAGTTCGTGGCTAGCTTGGGCGTTCCCTTTCACGAACTTCGCAAACCCAAAAAGCGCGAGGACTGCCTCGACATCGGCTGTGGCGTGAGCTTTTTTCTGTATCCCTGGTCGAATTGGGACGCTCATTTTCACGGGATTGATGTCAGTCCGAAAACCATCCAGCTTTTGCAAGCTCGCGCGCCGCAGCTCAACTCTAAATTATTCAAGTCGGCGCGGTGCAAGGCCGCTCACCAAGCCTTTGAAGAGACTCCTGTCGATACCTACGACCTTGCGATAACAACAGGGCTGTTTTATTACTACCCGCTGGACTATTTCGAGCTGGTGTGGCCGGACGTGCAGCGGATCTGCAAGCCCAAAGCCAATTGGATTATCGAGACGGTGAATCCCGAATCCCCCTGGGCGGAAGACTGGGGTTTGGTGGAATTAGAGAAAGGATGCGAGCCGCTTTTGACCCCACTTGCCGAGTGGGAAGCCAGTATTCGCAAGCTGGGAGGGCGCATCCGCAAGCAGGTGGCGGGAGAACTGTTCGTCACCTATGCCATCGTGCTACCGGGCTAATGCTCGTTCCCGCGATCGCAATGGGCAGTCTAGGCATAGCACGATCGCGCCTCACTAGGTAATTATATAGATACGCGGTTGACGAGACCGTTTTTGGGGTGAGGCAACATGGCGAACGGAAGACATGGGTGGGTCTGTCAGACCGCCTTCATTCGCGCGCTGAATTCTGCCAGCGATCGCGAACTGCTCGAACAGTTTCAACAACAGCGTCAAACCGGTCGTTACGCGATCGCGCTGATTTGTCGCTATGAGAAGCGCGTTGCAGACATTTTGACCACATACCTGCGCCAGTCCGACCGTATGGACGAGTACGGGCGCTACGTTTGGTATCACTGCTTCCGCACTTGGCAGACGTTGGCTCTGAGCGAGCTTGGAGACATCGATCTCAATGCTTGGCTGGAAACTGAGATTCCGGTCGTTCTCAAGCACATCGCTGAAGCCAGTCGCAGCGGTCGCGGACTTCCTGAAGAAATGGCTTCCCCCTTGCCCATCCCCTTGTGGTGCTATCTGGTGCAAGCGCTGGAGAGTATTCCCGGCGACCTCCGATTTGTTTTGGTACTATCGGACGTGTTTCGGTGGACTCCTCGCCAGATTGCTCAACAGCTTACGGTCGAGGGCTACACGCTGGCCGAGTCGGAAGTGATCCCGACCGTGGCACGCGCCCGCGAGCTGGTTTGGCACATGCTTCCTGACGACATCAGTTCCATGTATTTGGCAGTAGAGGCGGTGGCATCGTGACTGACGTGCGCGCGAGCAATAACGACATGACCGAACGTCAATCCGGGCGAACTCCGACAGAAGAGGCCGAGTTGCAGCAGGCGATCGCCTCCCTTAACTTGGATGTCGTTCGCGAATTGCAAATCTTTCGGCAGTGGCAGCATTCTGGAGATAGCCGCCCTATGACTCCCCTTCGAGCTGCAGGCGCGCGATCGCGCGGCGCGACCGCACCGTCTTCTCCCTCTGCACGCGCGGAAGTCAACTCTCAGAATAAAGTTCGCTCCGAGCCGGAACCGGCCAACCAAACCGCTTCTATGGTCGAAGACCTCGACGAAGAATGGATTGATGATGGTGGATTCCCGATTCCCATTCCTCTCGCGTTGGCAGGAGTGACTTTGGCCGCATTGATGGCGGGAGTGGGGGTGAGTTGGTTGCTTTCTCCGGGAGCGCCTTCAGACCCTTCTCCAACTACTGCGCAACAGGCTTCGGCTCGCTCTCCAGTGGGCGCGGGCGATCGCCTCCCCATCGATCTCGACGCTCTCCCGCTCATTCCCGTCGATCCCGAGTCAGGCGCGCGCGTGCGCTCTCCTCAGCGAGAGGATGAAGCGTTCGACACTCTCGCCCGAGTTGACGAGACCATCCCCGACTATCGCCCGTCCGAGCTATTTGAAGACGAAACCTTACCCGCCGTGCGTCCGGCCTTCGATTCTCCCGAATTGGACACTCGACCGGCAGCTAATTCAGGCTCTCTCATCGCTGCAGCACCGAATCTCGGCGCGCAGTTGGGGGAAGGGACTTATTACGTGCTGATGGACTATCGCGGCGATCGCAGTTTAGACCTCGCCCGCGAAATCGAGCCGACGGCATTTTTGAAGCGCTTCGGCGATCGCACCTACATCCAAATCGCCACGTTTCAGCAGCTCGAATACGCGCGTCACATGGCGGACGCGCTCAGCCAGCAGGGTTACATCACGACCGTCAGTCAATAAATCCAAGCGAATTTTGCAAGATTACTTGAGGTCGAAAATGCGCTCGATCGCGTCGGCCACCATGCGATCGGGGGTGGATGCGCCTGAAGTAACCCCAACGGTTACTTCGCCGTCAGGAAGCCAGTTCTCAGTTGCCGTCACGTCGCCGTGTAGCACTTGATGGCGGATGCGGTTGCCGGGGCCGATGCAGTCTGCGCCGTCGATGTGATAGGACTGCAATCCTTTGGCGATCGCGATTTCTTGCAGGTGCGTCGTGTTAGACGAATTAAACCCACCGATGACTACCATCACATCCAGCGGTTCTTCTATTAGCGAAAACATGGCATCTTGACGCTCTTGAGTGGCGTTGCAGATGGTGTTGAAGCTCATGAAATGCTCGTCCAGCTTTTGCGGGCCGTACTTGCGCAGCATGGTGGTCTCGAACAGCTTCGCAATTTCGAGAGTTTCGCCTTCGAGCATCGTGGTTTGGTTGGCGATCGCGATCCTCAGCGTCGGGCTGAATTCTTCGAGAAA
>JBCBTL010000315.1:0-4236 GCA_039818705.1 Cyanobacteria bacterium J06639_1 | reverse complement strand
CGAGCAAGGTGCCATCAGGTAACCACAGCAGGCGGGCCCCGAAGTGTTGACCTCTCGGTTTGGTTTGGGCTACCTCAAAGATGACTTGCCAGTCGCGCAACTGCTCCCCGTCGAACGTCGCGCGGGCAATGCGGGTGCGGTTGGCCGACCGAGTGCCATGGGCGTAGGCAAAGTACACCAGGCGGTTGCCCGTGAAGCGAGGATGAAGCGCAATGTCTAGGAGACCGCCGGAAGACTCAGCCAAGATAGCAGGTAACCCCGGAATGGGAGTCGGATCGAGCACGCCCTCGCGCACGATTCGCACTCTGCCGGGTCGCTCGGTGATGAGCATAGAGCCGTCTGGCAACCAGACCATACCCCAGGGATACTCTAGGTTGGTCAGGACTGTGACAAGGCGAAAGCGCAGCTCGGTATCGAAGCGAAAGCGCGGGTCAGTTTTGAGGCGAAAGCGCGGGTCGGTTTTGATGTCAGCAGGATCGCCCTGATTGGGAAAAAACGGTTCGGTTCGAGCGTGCCTCTGACAGGCTACCAGGCTCAAAAGGGCGATCGCGCTCCCAACAATCGCACCCCTAATCCCCCTCACAACTTGAAAGAGGGGGCGAGCGAAATCGAGCATGACGGACGTTCCGAGCGAGCAGGTTATGACTAGCCAGATGCGAGGCGGCATCGTTCTCCCATCGCGCCCGACTGGCTTAACATATCAGGTTTGACGGGGCACGAGTTCGGAGCCATCGCATTGCGGGCGACTCTCGCAAATCACGTTCGAGACCTCGAACACCCGCTGTGCGATCTGGTAGAACTGCTGCCTGCGTGAGAGATGCGGTTACCGTATCGCGTGCTTCACCCTTCCAGCGGTTCGAGGCGAATCAGTTGGCCGTTCGCACGATCGGGCAAAACATAGAGCAACCCGTCTGGCCCCTGACTGACATCTCGCACCCGCTGACCGATCGCGATCGCCTCTTCGTTCGTGATACTACCGGACGCGTCTACTTCTAAGCGGCGAACATCTTGAGACACCAATCCACCGGCAAATAGATGACCTTGCCACTGGGGGAAGCGATCGCCTGTGTAGACAGCCAAGCCGGAGGGGGCGATCGAGGGAGTCCAGATGACTTCTGGATCGACCATGCCCGGCAGTGAAGTTTCGGGGGAAATCAAGCCGCCGGAATATTCCCGACTGTGAGTCGCGACCGGCCAGCCGTAGTTTTCTCCAGCCGCAATCCGATTCACTTCATCGCCGCCGCGAGAGCCGTGCTCGCTTGCCCACACGCGATTGGTGGTCGGATCGAACGCGAGTCCCTGAATGTTGCGATGGCCGTAGCTCCACACTTCAGGTGCGGCATCAGCATTGCCCACGAACGGGTTGTCAGAAGGGATGGAACCATCGTCATTGAGGCGGATCACCTTGCCGAGGTGACTGCCGAGGTTTTGAGCCTGTTGACGAATAAATGAGCCCCCCAGCTCGACGGGCGGATTGCCCCCATCTCCAATAGAGGCCAGCAAAGTGCCATCGGGCAACCACACCAGTCGCGACCCGAAATGCTGGCCGCTGTATTTGGGTTGGGAGACTTCAAAAATGACTCGCCAATCGCGTAACTGCTCGCCATCGAACGCGGCTCGGGCGATGCGGGTACGATTGGCTGCGCTGGTGCCGTGGGCGTAAGAAAAGTAAACGAGCTGGTTGTCTGCAAAGCGCGGGTGGACGGCAACATCCAAAAGGCCGCCCTGGTTCTCAGCAAACACTGCCGCCACGCCAGGAATGGGGGTTGGGTCGAGCACGCCCTCGCGCGCAATCCGCACTCGACCGGGTCGCTCGGTAATCAGAACGGAGCCGTCGGGCAGCCAATCCACGCCCCAGGGATGCTCCAGGTTCTCGAATACCGTGACGTTGCGAAAGCGCCCTTCGCTGCTGACATCTGTACTGCTACCCTGAGCGACGCGAATCGCTCCCGATCGCGCTTGCGTTTGACACGCAGCTAAGCCAAAGAGCGCGATCGCGCTACCCACGGCCACCATCCCGAAAACACTAGCTGACTTGGCAAGATTTCGAGCGATCTGAACCATGCTGCACTCTCCTAGCAAGCAGTCAGGGGCTAACCGGACATGAGGCGTTCGCGTCCACTTATGCCACCAGCTTGGCTCAACTCCCCTGACTTTGACATTGCCTTTGTGCGACATCATTCGTGTTCGATCGCGCCTTTAGCGATCGCTCGTCGTCTTGGCGGGGGTAGGGCGGTCGAGCTGGGTGCGACTTTCGCGAATCACGTTCAAAGACTCGGACAAGCGCTGTTCGAGATCGTTCAACACGCTGTCCGCATAGCGGTCGATTTCCATACGAATGCGATCGGACTCTTGCTGGGCGAGACGTAGGGTTTCTTCTCGTTCTTTGAGGGCGCGATCGCGAATTTGAGCGGCTTCTTGCTCGGCACGGCGGCGGATAGTGGACTCGCTGACGAGCTGCTCGGCGCGGGCTTGGGCAGTATTGATGATGTTTTGAGCGTGGGCTTCGGCTTGGCCGACAATACGATCGCCCTCGCTGAGGACGCGCTCGGCCTCGGCGATCGCATTGGGAATATTCAGCCGGATTTTGTCGAGATCGCCGAGGAGATCTCGCTCGCGAATCAGTTTGATACCCGTTAGCGGGATAGGAGAACTGGAAATCACCAGCTCTTCCAGTCGATCGATCGCCGCGCGCAGGTTCATACTTCAGCCATGACATTAAGCCCTTGTAAACGGCGCATCACCAGCGTTTTGCCCCGATGCGATCAGAGTACAGGCATTTGACGAAGTTTGATTGCCGAGCTTTGCCAAAAATGTAGCGACTCTTTGCCAACCGAGGCGCGATCTCCCGCAATCGGAGCGTGCGACGAGTACGGGACGGCATCAATTCGCAAAGCGATCGCCTCGCAATGCCTCTAATTCAGGTCTCGGTCGTTTGCCTGTCTCGATCCAGCGAGCCATCAGGTGGCCGAGCAGCGGTCCGAATTTAAATCCGTGGCCACTGGTGCCGCAGCAGGCATAAAAGCCCTCGATTCCGAGGCGATCGCAAATGGGCATCCAGTCTGGAGTTACGTCGTAGGCTCCGCTCCAGCCCCCCCACCGAGCCGTCGTTTTGGCACCGAGGGGATAGCGGTGCTGCCACGCTGCCGCTAAAGCCGTCAGGCGATCGCCCGGCAGACTCTCATCGTAGGCATCGGGATCGATGGGGTCGTCGGTTTGAGAGCGATCGAACCAGCCTACGTAAGTGAGATGTCCCGCCGCGCGAAACGACGTTCCTGCCACGAAATCATTAACCGTGACGTGAGGTGCGCCGAACTGGGGCGATCGCGCCAGCACCGCCATGATTTGCCGACAGGGAAGCAGCGGAATCGAGATGCCTGCGGAGCAGGCGATCGCCTGCGCCCACGGCCCTGCTGCATCAACAACAACGGGAGTCGCCACCGTACCCGAGCGGGTCTTGACCCCCGTCACGGCACTGTCTGATGTCATCACTTCAGTCGCGCGAACGCCTTCGCAAAGCTCGACACCAGCCGCTTGGGCTGACTGACGCAGGACAGCCATCGTTTGCAGGGGATCGGCGTAGCCTGCCTGGGGCTGATAACTGGCGATCGCCACGTCATCCAAAAACAGGCGATCGTCTACCTCTCGCAAGTGTTCGTGTCCCAGTAAATCCACGTCCACCTGACAGTCTTGCTGCATGGCAACCGCATCGCGTAATTCCGTATCGCGATCGCGTCCTACCAGCACCACTAAGCCCGTTTCTACGAAGCCGCATTCACCGCCGTAGCGATCGCCAAACGTGCGAAAGATCTCCAAACTCTCTCGCGCCAGCGTAACTAGCGCGGCATTCGTGTAGTGCTGCGAAATGACCGCCAGCGATCGCCCCGTCGGCCCACTGCCCAAATAGTTTTGCTCTAGCAAGACCACTCGGGCATCAGTCTCTCGGGCGGTGTGGAGAGCAATACAAGTGCCGAGGATGCCGCCGCCAATGACGACGACATCTGCACTGGTGGGGACTTCATTCATGAGGTGACTCGATGCAAAGAGCTATTTAGAGATTCAAAGGGTTATTCAGGAAGATCCATGACGCGGCGATAGTGAGGTTCGAGCCGCTCGCGCATACCGGGTTGCCGGTTATCCAACCAGCCGTCGAAGGCTCTCAGTTTGGCTTTGAGGTCGTCGAGATCGACCGTGACGGGTTGACCGTCGGCGATCGCCAATGTTCCGCGCACCCAC